>CAZWKM010000093.1:0-7296 GCA_964634165.1 uncultured Pirellulales bacterium
AGTTCAATATGACCAAACGATGCATGAACAAGATAAAGGTGTGGATATACATGTTTCTGGTACTTGCCGGCTTCACCAGTGTCACGCTTGCCGCTAAAGCCGGCAAGGGATATCTCTCGCCCCTGGTGCTGGTGGCGGACAACGAAGGCAAGACGCTCTATGTGGCTGAGGCCACGGCGAAGCAAGTGGCCGTCTTTGACATTGCCGCTGGCAGGGTGGCAAAGGTCTTTTCACTGCCGGACAGGCCTAACGGTCTGGTTCTGGCTCCGAATGGGTCGCGGCTCTATGTTACCGGCGATGCACCCAACGGACGCATTCACGTCGTGAACCTGAAGACCGACAGGATTAGTGGTACGCTGACCGGGGGGCACACGCCGAATGCGCCCGTGGTCAGTCCCGATGGCAGAACGCTCTACGTCTGCAACCGGTTCAACAACAACGTCTCGGTGATAGACCTGGCATCTAAGAGAGAGTTAGCGAAGATTCCGGTGCTGCGCGAGCCGGCCGCAGCCGCCATCACACCTGACGGGAAGCTGCTGTTCGTGGCAAACCTCCTGCCTGCCGGTGCGGCAGACGCAGATTATGTGGCGGCAGAGGTCTCTGTTATTGACACTGCAACCGGGAAGGTTGCAGGCACTATCCGGCTTCCCAATGGCAGCACCGGCCTGCGTGGCGTCTGCGTCTCACCCGACGGCCGACACGCCTATGTTACTCATATTCTGTCCCGCTATCAGCTCCCCACGACACAGTTGGAGCGGGGTTGGATGAATACCAATGCGCTGAGCATCATAGACGTATCGAAGCGCAAACTTCTGAATACGGTCCTCCTCGACGACGTCGATTTGGGGGCAGCTAATCCGTGGGGCGTGGCCTGCACAGACGACGGCAGGTACATCTGTGTCGCCCATGCCGGCACTGATGAGGTGAGCGTCATCGACAGAACGAAACTTCACGATAAATTGGCGAGGGTGGCAAAGGGAGTAAAGGTATCTGACGTTTCGTTGTCGGCCGCCGACGTGCCGAACGACCTGTCGTTTTTGGTGGGTCTGCGGCGTCGGCTGAAGCTCACCGGCAATGGGCCGCGAGGCATCGCTATCGTCGGTACGAAAGTGTATGTGGCCGAATATTTCACCGACAGCATCGGCATAGTGGACGTCAACCCGGAAACCCTACGCCAGGCCCGGTCGCTGGCGCTGGCCCCGAAGAAACCTATGACGGCTGTACGCAAGGGCGAGATGCTCTTTAACAATGCCTCACTGTGCTTTCAGAAGTGGCAGAGCTGTGCGAGCTGCCATCCCGGTGGTGGACGGGCCGATGCTCTGAACTGGGACCTTCTAAATGACGACATAGGCAATCCCAAGAATACCAGGAGCCTGCTGCTCGCCCACAAGACGCCGCCGGCCATGGCTGCCGGCATTCGCCCTGATGCCGAGACAGCCGTACGCTCGGGAATCAGACACATCCAGTTTGCGGTGCGCCCGGAAGAAGATGCGGTCGCGATAGATGAGTATCTCAAGTCACTCAAACCGGTTCCCAGCCCATATCTGGTAAACGGCAGGCTCAGCAGAGCTGCAAGACGCGGCAGGAAAATCTTCGAGAAGTCTGGCTGCGTCAAGTGCCATCCCTCACCACTGTACACGGATTTGCAGAAGTACGATGTGGGTACGGATAGGGGTATGGACAAGGGTGTAAAGTTCGACACCCCCACCTTGGTCGAAGTCTGGCGGACCGCACCGTATCTGTACGATGGCCGCGCTGCGACTATGAAAGAAGTACTGACCAAACACAACTCCGGTGATAAGCACGGCGTCACATCCAGTCTAACCGAAAATGAGATTGGCGATTTGGCTGAGTTTGTTCTTTCCCAATAATAACCTTTTTGACAAGGATACCCCCGCCGTTTTGCTTGCCCCTCTGCTTCTTGCGAAGCAAACCGAGGGGCTTCGCAAAACGAAGCAGCGGGGGGGAGGTTACAAATGAACGTGAATCAAGAAAAAACTACAAGGCGTGGATTCTTAAAGGATTCGACTGTGGCAGCAGCATCAACTGTGTTGGGTTTGAATGCCGCAGGTGTTCCCCGGATTCAATCTGCACTCGGCGCTAATGAAAAAATTCGTGTAGGGTTTATTGGCGTGGGCAACCGCGGGACGCAGCTTCTCAGGGGGTTCTTGAAACAGGATGATGTTGAGGTTGCAGCCCTTTGTGATGTGTATGAGCCATATTTGACAAGGGACTATTCTAAAGTTGATAAAAAGCTCATCGATTCCTTGGGGGGCAAAGTTCCAAAGATGACAGAAAAGCTCAGCCCCAATGTCGCACGCTACAAGGATTTTCGTCGCCTGCTCGACCGCAAAGACATAGATGCGGTGGTCATTTCGGCGCCCGACCACTGGCATGCCGTCCAGACCATTATGGCCTGCCAGGCCGAGAAGGATGTTTACGTTGAAAAACCGCTGTCGGTGACCATTCTCGAAGGCCGAAGGATGGTTGAGGCTGCAAAACGATATAATCGAGTGACACAGGTTGGCCTGCACCGACGCTCCTCCATAATGTATAAGCGAGTGGCTGAACAGGTCCGGGCAGGTAAAATCGGCAAGGTAACAGTAGCCAGGGCCTACCGTATTAGCAATATGTGTCCGGATGGGATAGGCAGATATGCCGATTCGGCTCCACCGAAAGGTTTGAATTGGGATATGTGGCTTGGTCCTCGGCCAAAACGCCCTTATAAAGATAACATAGCCCTGTATAAGTTCCGCTGGTGGCAGTCATATTCCTCACAAATGGCCAACTGGGGCGTGCATTATTGTGATGCGATGCGCTGGGTTTTGGCGGAGCAGGCGCCTGTATCGATATCGGCCCACGGAGGACGGTTTGCAGTAGATGATGACCGGACAGTTCCGGATACGATGGAGGTGATTTTTGAGTTGGCCTCTGGTGCACTGCTTATTTTTGGTCAATATGAAGCGAGTGGAGGCGCCGCCTTGGCGGATGGAGAAATCGAGTTCCGCGGTACGCTGGGTAATCTTTATTCCGGCACAGGTGGATATAAAATTGTTCCTTCAACGGGTGGGCAGTTTCAAGATGGCAAGCCGAAGATTAAACCATCGGAAGCCGGGCGAATAGACGGAGATATTACCGCTCAGCATATTCGAAATTTCCTTGATTGTGTCAAGACCCGCCGGCGTACCAGTTGTGATATGGAAACGGGGCATCGCTCAACAACGTTTGCTCACCTCGGTAATATCGCCTTGGCTGCAAAGTCTCGAATTGAATGGGACCCGAAGAAAGAACGAATCATCAATAATAAAAGGGCCAACGAGCTGCTGCACTACGAATACCGAAAGCCGTGGAAGTTGGGTTAAAATTTAAGGTCAAATTGATTGCCTAAACGCTGCAATTGAATTTATTCAGATACAGGTGCGGATAAGTTGTCAGGTGAAATCAGACTGTGTCGTTTTGAGAGGAGGTTTCTATGAATATAGTCAGGTCGTTTAGAATTAAGTCTTTCTTCGTACTGGTGATTATTAGCGGAATCATTCCGGCATTCTTAACACTTCCCACGCCGGCGGTTGAATCCATCAAACCAAAGGACACGGTGTGGTTGTCTTCATTAGACTTGAGCAAAATGACATCTGGCTGGGGAAAGCCGGAGATAAACAAAGCTGTTCAGGGAAAGCCAATGTCGATTGCAGGTCGGAAGTTCGATAGGGGGGTGGGCACGCACGCCAACAGCATTATGTATATCGACCTAAAGGGTGGCTCGAAAAAATTCTCGGCTTATGTGGGCGTCGATGACGAAGTGAACGGCCCCCGCCGTTTTGCTTCGCAAAAACGAAGCAGCGGGGGCAGCGTCGAATTTCGCGTGTATGGTGACGGCAAACTGTTATGGAAGAGCGGCGTAATGAAGGCGGGAGAACCTGCCAGGAAAGCAAATGTGGACGTCGAAGGTGTCAAGACACTGATACTAATAGTGGATTCTGCTGGTGACGGCATTAACTATGACCATGCAAACTGGGCTGAGGCAAAGTTTGAGCTTACCAGCGGGAAACCACAGGCGTTCGATGCTCCAGTTGAGCAGGCGGTTGTCCTCACGCCCAGACCCTCACCGAAGCCGCGTATCAATGGTGCCAAAGTATTCGGGGTTAGGCCCGGCTCGCCGTTCCTCTTTACGATTCCGGCGACGGGTGATCGACCGATGGAGTTTTCCGCGGAAGGGCTGCCGAAGGGCCTGAAGCTGGATGCAAGGACCGGACGGATTACCGGTTCGGTAGCGAAAAGGGGCAAATATATCGTTACCTTGCGGGCCCGGAATGCACTGGGTGAGGCCGACCGCGAGTTCCGCATTGTCGTCGGCGATAAACTGGCCCTGACACCGCCAATGGGCTGGAATAGCTGGTACTGCTTCTTTACCGGCGTCACCGATGAAATGATGCGAGCGGCCGCCGATGCGATGGTCAGCACGGGTATGATTAACCATGGCTACACCTACGTCAACATCGACGACGGCTGGATGGTCAAACCAGGCTCAAAGGACCCTGTGTTGGGCGGAGAGCCGCGAGATGCCGCCGGAATGATAAATACTAACAGGAATTTCCCCGATATGAAGGCGCTGACCGATTATATTCATAGCAGGGGACTCAAGGCGGGGCTCTATACGTCTCCCGGCCCCTTGACCTGCGCGAGGTATGCAGGAAGTTACCAGCACGAGGAACAAGATGCCCGGCGATTTGCTGAGTGGGGATTTGATTTTCTAAAGTACGACTGGTGCTCGTATGGCAGGATTGCAAAAAACCGTAGCCGAGAGGAACTTATGAAGCCCTACTTGGTGATGAAGGCGGCCCTGGATAAACAGGATCGCGACTTCATCTATAACCTCTGTCAGTATGGTATGGGGAACGTATGGGAGTGGGGAGCGGAAGTTGGCGGCCATTGCTGGCGGACTACCGGTGACCTGGGCATCGCCACCAGTCTCTACAATAACGTAATCACATACGGGTTTCTTCATGACGGTAAGGAGCAGTGGGCCGGGCCGGGGCACTGGAACGACCCCGATTACCTGCTGATAGGATGGATCGGCTGGAAAGGGGCTTTAAGGCCTACGCCTCTGACGCCCAACGAGCAATATACCCATGTGTCACTATGGTGTCTGCTGGCTGCGCCGCTGATTTTCAGCGGTGATATGACCAAGCTCGATGAGTTCACGCTGAGTCTGCTGACCAACGATGAAGTTATTGAGGTTGATCAGGACCCACTGGGCCGACAAGCAAACCGGGTCTCGCAGGATGGTGATAGCCAGGTGTGGGCCAAAGATATGGAAGACGGCTCAAAAGCAGTAGGGCTGTTCAATGTGGGTGAAATCGAGACCACGGTGAGGGTTCGATGGTCCGACCTGGGCCTAAAGGGCAGGCAGCGCGTGCGCGACCTGTGGCGGCAGAAGGATTTGGGCATGTTTGAAAGCCGGTTTGAGACAAAGGTACCTCGTCATGGTTCTGTGCTTATCCGGTTGTTCCCGGCGAAGTGATTGTATCGCCAAGGGGCGTCCCTTTCGGGAGTATCAATGCACTCAACGGAAAATCACAAAGAGTCCGGTTGAGATACTTATCATCACGACCCACCAGAACATAAGGTTTCGCCGGCCGCGGTTGAGCGGGCGTTCGACTTCGGGCAGCCGGGCCCACCGGCGGTTCCAGATGGTGTCAGGGTCGTACGATTCTTTGGGATTACGCGGAATCAGCATCGTCGTCAGGATTAAAGCTGCAAAACACAACATCCAGTTGACAGCGGCGCGATTCAGCAGAGGCTGCAGGGTGGCGAAGAATGTCCTCAGCCATTGAAGCTGTTCAGCGGCGACATTGACGCCCGCGAACCTGAGAAATGCCAGGCCTTTGAGTCCTGCTATCTTGAGAAGTATGCCGGTGACGATTCCGAAAACGAGCGTAAAGGTTGCCGCACGGCTGTGGGCGCGTCGCCAGAGAAACGCCGCCAGGAAGATTACAGCGATTGGGGGGGCAAAGAAGGCGGCCATGTCCTGAATGTAGATGAAGATGCCGCCTTTCCACCACAGCAGCAGCGGCGCCAATGCTGTGCCGAGCACAATGATAACAAATGTCGACCATCGCCCGACTTTGACCAGTTCCTGCTCGGTGGCGATGGGACGCAGGAGACGTTTATGCACATCCATAGCCCAGATGGTTGAAGCCGAGTTCAGCACACTCGAGACAGTGCTCATAATGGCAGCTATTAACGCTGCCAGCAGGATGCCTCGGCCCACTGGCGGCAGTAGCTCGTTGACCATTTTTACGTAGATTGCGTCTTCCACCAGGCCCGGCCCGAACATCGCAAATGCCACCAATCCTGGAAACACAATGATTAGTGGCAGAAAGAACTTTATGAACGCACACCCGATTACCCCCATCTTGGCATCCCACTCGCTCCTTGCGCCCAAGCATCGCTGAATATAGAACTGGTTGGTCCCCACGTACCAAAGTGAAAGTGTCAGCCAGAAGGTTGCTACACCGGGCCAGGGCGAGACAGGGTGCGAGGCCCGCTGGATTAAACTAAAACGTGTGGTGTCGGCGGCGAGGTTCTTTTGGATGACCTCATTGATCCCGCCAATATTGTTTATGCCGATGAGGACCAGCAGCAGTCCTCCGACCACAAGAATTGCGACCTGCAACACGTCCGTCCATACCACTGACAACAATCCGCCGTAGATGCAGTAGGCAGCGGTCACGCCGGAGATTATCAGCACGCAGCCCATAAATCCCCAGTTGAATCCTTTGACCGGTTGCTGCAGGGCCATTTCGTAAACGATACGCCCGCCCGCGTACAGTGCCGGCGCCAGTACCCCCAGAATCATGTGCAAAAGTGACAGGGCCGCGAACACACCGCGTGTGGACGGTGCGTATCGGCGTTCGAGAAACTCAGGGATAGTGTATAGCTTCTTGCGAAAGAAGAATGGCAGAAATATCCAGCATAGAATCGAATAGGGAATGAAGTTGCCCCACTCATATGTTGCGGGAGCCAGGCCAAAAACATAAGCGGTCCCAACCATCCCGATGAAATGCTCAGTGCCGATATTGGAACCGGTCATCGACATTGCCACAGCGTACCATGGCAGCTTCCGGCCGGCCAGGAAATAGTCATCGACCTTGTTCTTCTCCTTGCGGGCAACCCAAAAGCCTATAGACAGTGATACGGTAAAGTATATCCCCACTACCAGCAAAATAGTCATGGTTGGATTCATACGGCTGTGACTCCTTTTCTCACTCGCCCCGTTAGAAGTAACTCGCCGGC
>CAZWKM010000094.1:0-7261 GCA_964634165.1 uncultured Pirellulales bacterium
ATCGGTATGGTTCGTGGATGTCATCCTGATGGTATCGGTATGGTTCGTGGATGTCATCCTGATGGTATCGGTATGGTTCGTGGATGTCTTTTGTACGTCATGGGGAGCTTAAAAGTACTGTTTAGGGTCATTTACGGGCTATTTAAGCTTGTATATTGCGTATAAACGTTCATTTGGCGGGAAAGGTGTTCAATTCTTTTGTAGGGATCCCTGCGTTTTTTTCGGTTAAAATGTGACTGCGGCGGTAAGGACTGATGCGGCTGTCCAGTAAATTCCTCTGCGGATATCTGAATTGCAAAAATAGACAATCGCTCCAATTATTTGCAGACAGATCAAAATTGTCGGGAATATTTTCGGATTCATAGCGTTGGTTTATATTATCAGGTAAGTGTGATTTTTCCCGCACTTTGGACAGGCAAATGCACCTTTTTTCTTTTTGCTGTTAAACTTTTCTGATGGGCCTACGTAGTTGCAGCCGTTTTTCCCGACACATTTCATTTTGAATTTGTTTTTTGCCGCGGTCATTGTGCGTAGTAACGCACAATGTGAAAGGTTTGTCAAGCTTTTTTTATTGCGTTACTTTGGCTTCTTAGCCCGGTGGCCAGACCTGGTCGGTACCGCAGCACGGCTAGTAACCCACTTTTTGTATGCTCTGTAATGTGCCTGCTTACAGGCTGGAGAGCAGAACCCGTCTTTTACAGTGTATTTTTTATGCTCGTAGCGAGTTTGACACCAGCGGCAAAAATTGTATGCTCTTCGCATTTGCGTTACCCCTAAAATGATTATTGTTTGGTAATATTTGTTATGGCCAAAGAATGAGTAACGCATAATTGCAAAGGTTTGTCAAGCTTTTTTTATTTGTCGGGGCATTTTGTTGACGTGGATGGCTTGATGGAGTTTTTGAGACATGACCTGCAGATTGCATCTTCGATTGTCCAGCGTTCGACGATTCTGATGATGGACAATAAGGCCGCTTGGGCAGTTCGTGACCTGCCTGTGCATTCGGATCCAGTATTCGTGACCGTCTTCAACAACTTTACGCATCGCGTAATATCGACTGTAGGACTTCCGGGCCTGCCACGAATATTTATTGAGTTCTTCATAGTCTTCCGGGCTCACGATAGCGGTCCTGCCATGCGTTAATTTTATGATCGCAAAGTTGTCATCGATTTCTGTAGATTCTTTTACGTTTACCAAGACCATAGATTTTAGGTACCTGTTTTGATTTTCTTACGCAATCGGACATCGTCCGCCAGTGCACCGACCCCCAGTACTGACATCAATCCAGTGATCACTGCGACTGGATTTACTGTACCTGTTTGTGCGGCAATCAAACCTTGCTGAAAAACTAAGTCTCGAATTCTTTGTTGCTGATCTAAATCAGCAATGCCGCGCTCGAGTTTGAATTCGAGCAAATCAATTTCAGTGATCAGTTCGGTCCTGGTAACTTTTTCGCCTGGTGTGATCAGAGAACTGGTTTGCGGTTCGCAGCCGTAAGCGTAAACCAAAAGAAAACCTGCAACGATGAACGGTAGAATAATATGCAGATTCTTTTTCATGCTTCCTCGCTTTCGTCTTTTTTCTCCGTGGTTTCTTCGGTGTCTGTAATTACATCTACATCTACAGGATTGGTTTTGAGGCCTGCGAAGCGTGAAAGGCTTTGCTTGATTTCTTTGAAAAGCTGTGCTGCCTGTGCTTCGTTGTTGGCCGGCATTTCAATTTGGATTTTCAGGTTAAATTTGCTCATTGTACATCCTTTCGAATATTAAACATGTTTCGCGTGTGAGACATCATACCAGTTCGTACCGTTGCATGCAAGGATCCATCCGCCATATTCTCCGGTCAAGGTTTCATCGCCTCCTGCGTGTAAAAGAAGTCGCTGTGTGCTTGCTCCTGAATTGTGCAATAATTTAGCATCGTTTACAGCTGTACATATTTTTGCGATGGTCAGGATTTGTCCGTTTACTCCTCCGACAAATCCGCTGATTGTAATTGCGTTGGCTGCACAATTGAGAAATAAGATATTTACATTCGAGACATCGACATCATCTTGCTGAGCCGGGCCTGTTGAGAATGTTCTTGTTGTGCTTACCGGTGGAATCTCAATCGAAACGATTGCGGCCCATGGCTCCCATTGTTTGTCCCAGGTGGTTTTGAGCAGGACACTCGGGCCGTCATATTCGAGTGTAACTTTTTCAGGCAGGACCGGAATGTCTGCTACTGTCAGGAGCATTGTAAATTCATCCTGCCATGCCGATGCGGTTACAGCTTTTTCGACGCTATCGACTTCGACGAGCCATAAATCATTTGCCGGTTTGATTCCGATGGCCATCGGGAATCGAAAAGTTACATAGATATCGAGATGGTCGACATCAAAATGATGTTCGACAATTGCTTTAACGGCATATGGTTGTTTCGTAGGCATTATTCTTCGTTAAGGTCAAAATGATTTGAGACATGGCCGGTAATAATTACATCAGGCCTGTCAGCCATTTTTTGTTTGACTAAATCATAGATTGCCCGCCCTGCGTCTCTGTCCTCAACGATTTTTCGCAGTGTGATCACAACTTGCATTTCGTCTGACATGATTTTTCCTTTCTAGGTTTTCATAATATAAGCTAAAGCATAGTACGGTGGCAAGCCATTTTTATTATCGGTTGTTCCGGTTGCCGGCGTGTCGTTCGAGTGTCGGGTATAGTCAGTTCCGATCGGTATGTCCGTGCCTGTGATAAGTGTATGACCGTGACCGTCACCGGTGAAATCGTGGTTGTGGTTTATATTTCCACCGGTATCATCAACTGCATAAGTATCGCCTGGCTGAACGATAAATCGATTTCGTAGGTCAGGCGTTCCGTTGTTGCCATCGCAAAGAACGAATCCCTTTGGAATGTCAACGATTGCTCCAGACCAAATTAAAATAATACCTCTGAGCATTTCAATTAAACTTTCATAACATAAGCCAAAGCGTAGTATGGTGGTAAGCCGTTTCCGTTATCCGTGGTTCCGGCGGCCGGTGTTGAATTTGAGTCATTGTCAAAATCAAAGCCGCCGAAAATATAGTCTCCTGCAGGGAAACGGTGTGTATGGCCATCACCGGTAAAAGTGTGGTTGTGGTTTATATTTCCACCGGTGTCATTGACGGCGTAAGTATCACCGGCACCGACAACAAAACGGTTTTGAAGATTTGGCGTACCGTTGTTGCCATCGCAAAGAACGAACCCTGATGGAATGTTTGCGATCGCTCCAGACCAAATTAAAATGAGCCCACTTTCCATTTTAATTATAACTCCATGATGTAAGCTAATCCGTGGTATGGCGGCAGGCCGTTTGTGTTGTCGGTTGTGCCGGTTGCGGCGGTGGAAGAGGTACGTTGGTCTCTGGCTCCTACCGCTCCTATGTTTACACCAAGACGCATAGTGTGTGAATGACCGTCACCGGTAAAAGTGTGGTTGTGATTTATATTTCCGCCATTTGCACCAACAGCATAAGTATCACCGGCACCGACAACAAAATCATTTCGCAGATCAGGCGTACCGTTTTCGCCGTTGCATAAAGCCCAGCTTTCTGGAATGTTGTTTAAGTCACCATACCACAAAGTTATGAAACCAGTACCAAAACTACGCGACAACGAAGATGTCAGCCCGAAAGGGTTGGGAGAGTCTCCCATCGATTCTTTGGATTCGTGCGTAAACCCATTGTCTTTGAAGCTCTGCAACCGCCCAAACCACGTCTTTAAGTTGTGGCGTTACAGGGGCACCGCCGACATCGCCTGCGATGTAGCCCAATAACCGCCAGGGGCCATCAAAGAAGTTACGCTGTGCGTTTTGCGGTGCGCCTTGATACAGGTACATCAAAGCGTCCGTTTCAGTACACCAGTCCATCGTGTTGTCGAATGAAACTGATATTTTTTGACTCGCTTCGCTGCTCTCGAGGAACATTGTCGGATCCGTTGCCGGCAGCTCGAAGACTACAGGACCGGCATCGATGATACCTGTGCCGATTTGTTCGCGGATGATGTTGCTTCGTAGGTAGTGATTGAATCCAGTCAGGTTGATTGTTTCGCCGAGACGGTTTGTCATGTTCACGTTCGAGGCGTAAAGATTCCATGCGGTTCGTTGCGCGGCCGTCAAGGTTTGGGCCCATCGGGTTGTCAGCAGCTGCATTGCCGTGCGTATTACACTTTGCCTATCTGTTTTTGGATTGACAGGCTTCGTTCTTGCTCGAACGTAATTCCCGTAACGATTTCTGGCGTAAGTGTTTCCTGCAATTGAGCCGGACATTTGAACTACTCCGCCACCAAATTTAATTAATGCCATTTGAATACCCTACCTTTCTTTCCAAAGCCAATAAAAAAAACACTATTCGTCACCGCGGCGAATAGTGTTTTAACGAAGAAGGAACCAGCAATTTTATGGATTAGCAGATTTGGTGATCGTTGTCAAGGGAAAAAATCAGACATCAAAGCCGATGAGACAATTTGATTTGTCAAATCGGCTGGCACAGATTTGGTTTCGGCGGTTACCGGCATAGATCCCGTATTCTTTTTTTCGTGCTCTGGCCCAATTTATTCCAAGCACGTCGCCAATATAGTCGCCTTGACTGCTAAGTGTGACGTAATCAATTTGGGCCTGGTCTCCAACATCAGTTGAGTTTGTCAGAAGTGCAAATGTTGTGCTGTCTGTTTCGAGAATGAATGTAAAAGTTTTTAGTCCTGCATTTAAATAAACCGGTGAATTGTGACCGAAACATGACATATAAACTCCTTTATTGACAGGGTCAACAAAGTTGAGGCTGTCGATGAGCATTGCTATCGTGTATTCGTTGCCCTTGACAACCGGGAAGTTGTATTGACGTAGGCCGTTTTCCACAGCAGTCAGGCGATTGACCAAGGCTTTCCCCCCGGCGATGCTCCACCAGGTGCGGATATCCCAGCCGGCACCGGCTGAAAATTCGCCGTTTGTGATTTCAATACCTTCGTCTGCGTCTGGATCTAATCCCATGAGATCCCCTCAAAGAAGTAACAATTTCACAGCCCATATTACTATTAATATCTAGTATAACTTATAATATTATTATTATATCCTGTGAAATTGTTAGGTTTGACCCTAAAAACAGCAGTTAAACTTTGGCAGGATATAGGTTTAAGTGGTGCAAAAAAATTGTTAGGTTTTCTGTGAAATGTTGGGTGTTTGTTAACAGCTATCTGCTTTTTTGTCGGAGCAAAAAAGCAGACCTTGTAAAAACCTCCTTGTTTTTAACAGGTCCTCACAGCCCACTTAACAAGCTAACCTGTGGAGAATAGAGGCAATTTTATTCTAACGATTTGATGGCCGATGTCAAGTCCTCATGATCAGGATGGGTATATATTTGTGTTGACGTTAAATTTTTATGTCCGAGCAATTCCTGTACGATCCGTATCGAGCAATTTCGCATCAGGCGGCTTGCGAAAGTATGACGGAGCATGTGCGGCGTCACCACTCTGCGGAGACATTCTTCGGAGCTCAGTTTTATGATTCGTTGCACCTGTCGGACGTGCAGCGGCACCTTACCATGAAAAGCATAAAAGGCAAATTTCCCCGGCCATGGTACTATGTCCCGCCAGAAATTTGACTCCATAATTCCGATAGCTTTTTGTAGGCGTTCCGTCAATGGGATGGTTCTTTCGTGCTTGCGTTTTGCGATTTCAGATCTGACTACCAGATTTTTAACAACTTCACCGTTGAAAAATAGATCTGTTTGCAATAGCTGAACCAGTTCACCGACCCTAATTCCGGTGTCAAGCATGGTTAAAGCCATCAGGTAATTTCTGAAAGGCATTGAAAAAGTCGAATCCTCTCGATGATGTCTTAATAGAAAATTGAACAATGTTTCTGCTTCAACAACCGTGATTGTTTTTGGTGTTTTGCTCATGTCAATTAGCTCCTATTAGGGGTTTGTATTCGCCGCAACATGGTTCTTCTGGACTTCGCATGATTGCTTGCGGATAGCGGTCACACGGGCATGTGAATCGGCCATAGAATCTAGCTACTAGTGATTTTGCATCGAAAATCCTCATGTCTTGTCGTAACCAGTGACAGGTTTTGCATTTTTTCTTCATAATTTTAGCTCCTTGATGAAGCTTAGAAAGCCGTTGAACGGACATTCGAATGCTTGATGGTCGGTATCTCCACAGATTGCACAGTTCAATCCATCTGGCGATATTTGGTCATGGCAGCACAATTCCCATAATGTTCGTGCTGTCGTTTCTCCAAGAACTTTTTGTTGTTCTTTGTCCCATTTTCCCATATTTCTGGCTCCTTAAAAAAAGTAGATTCCGTGTCTAACGTAAAGCGACACATTCGAATCCGAACATAACATAAAAGCGACACCCTGTCAAGAGAAAAAACGACATATTTTTAACGACATGAAAAAAAGTCAGCTGAGAGGAATTAGTCGCATAATATACATAAAGCGACATCTCGTAGAATCGCCCAGGTTGAAAAGGGGGGTACCGTAGGTCGAAAATTCCGAGAAGTCAACCCACAGAGGCACACAGGCGGTTTCTTGTTCGTGTGAACCCGTATCTTCCTGCATGATGTACACCGGAACTATTCCGAGCCTCAAAAAAATTTTCGAGTCCGCTTCGCGGACTGCTTTTTTCCTGAAGTGCAGAGCAGCCACCGGCCTCGGAAAATGCTGGGCCGGTTGTGCGAAGCATGTCTTGACGGCGGCCACCAGGCCACCGCCGTCTCTGTCCTGGAAGTTGCGAGGCATTACGTTTTTAGCGAAGTGCTTTGCACGAAGTCGATGTCCTGACGGACGAGCGATTTACGTATTGAGCGAATGTCCGCCCCGATGAGTCGTAGCGTTTTATCAGCGGAGCGAAAAGCCGCAAAGCGGCGGCAGGGGTTTATCAGGTTCGAGACGAGTGCAACGAAGCGTTTTTGTAGTGCCGAGCGTAAAATGGAACTTCCTCCGCGGGTAGGATACCCGCGGCAAACTCGGCAAACGGGCATGGATGCCCGTTTTGCCAGCAATGACCGAGAGAGCACGTTTTAGGGGACAGAGGTAGCGACCGTTTTCAGGGAGCGGACGACAGAGCCAGGCGCCGCGAGAACACCGACCCGAGGAGGCCGATAGGCCGACGAGGGCGGTGCTCGCCGCAGCCGAGCCCGCCACCAGGGCGGGCGGTCGCTCCCTGGAGGGGAGCGACGGCGCAGGCGGGGGCAGGCGGCGGGCACCAGGGCCGCACCGGTGATTCGGGAATACCCAAAGCGAGCAT
>CAZWKM010000095.1:0-7250 GCA_964634165.1 uncultured Pirellulales bacterium
GAAAAATGGCTTATTTGGGAAAATTTGGTTGAATTTTCAGGACAGACTTGATATTCTATCAGAAATGAGGATCAGGAACGTAGTTGAGCAAGGATATCCAATGCTATACAGCAAGTATTAGATTAGATATTTTTTCATTGACAATCGGAAGTCGATAAGGTACAAAACGATTGTCCAAATTATTACTCTTTTTGGAGGTACACATTATGAAAAACCAAGCATTTCTCAAGGCAGTCCTGTGTTGTGCACTTGCGGCTCTGGTGATATCGTCGGCACAGGTCTTGGCTCAGGACTCGGCTCGGCCGTCTCGGTCCCGCAGAGGGGGATTTTACGGCGACTGGCAGGTCAAGCTCAGCTTCGGTGAGCGACAGATGGACTCGATTCTGTCGTTCTCCAGGGACGCCGAGGGTAACCAAACCGGTAAGTGGATCAGTTTCTGGGGACTTAGCGAGCTGAAAGACGTCAAGTTCGAAGAAGGTAAACTCAGCTTCACGCAGGAGCGTCAAAATCGTGAAGGTCAATCCACCACGACGAAGTTCGCGGGAACCATCAAGGAAGGGAAGCTCGCCGGAATCCTGTCGAGCGACAGAGGCGAGTCTAAACTCGAAGGCAAGCGCAGCCCACGAATACCCAGGGCTGTCGGGAGCTGGGCAATGACGCTCAAGATGGGCGAGCGGGAATTCACGTCAACGCTTGTCGTTAAGGCTGACAAGGAAGGCAAGCTCACTGGCCAATGGCAGAGCCGACGGGGCGAAAGTGAGATCACGGACTTGCAATACGAAAGGGGTAACCTGAGCTTCAAGCGAAAAAGCACATATCAGGATAGTCAGCGGGAATCGGCCTTTGAGGGAACCGTCCGAGGGGATACGCTTTCCGGTGTGATGAAGTCTGAGAGGGGAGAGATTACGGTCGAGGGAAAACTGGTCGGTGCTCCCCTTATCGGCACCTGGAATCTTGAAGTTGCATCCGAGCAGGGCAGTCGTAAGCAGAGACTGATGGTCAACCCGGACATGAGCGGCCTGTACGGGGCCATTCCCATCAAGAAGGTCAATCTTGAAGACGGCAAGGTGAGTTTTAAGATTGTTTTGGAATTCGGTGAGCGGAAATTCGAAATGAGCTTTGAAGGAAAACTCGCCGAATCGAAACTTACCGGAGAGTTGACGACTTCCAGAGGAAAACAGAAGGTAAAGGGTACGAAGGTTATCCGTACTTTCAGAAGACGCAGTACAGGGTAAATGAAACGTGTTTTATTGAGCCTGCTGGACCAATCTTCAGCAGGCTCTTTTTTTATCTCCGTCCTCGTATCCACAACATGAAGGAGAAAGCTTTCTGGAGGCAAAACTACTCCCCCCTCCCCAAACACCTCTCCAACATCTCCCGGCTGACCCTTGCTCCCCCACAAAAAACTTGTAAAGTGAAAACTATTCTCCTATCATCTCTAAATAGGCGACCAAATGGGCCTGGTGTCCTTAGGGACGTGGATGTTCGAATCTCGTCAGAGCCGGCGCCGAACCTGACGGCCTCTCGCTCGCAGTTTCTTACAAAAAATGTAAATTAAGGAAGGTAGCACAATGAGATGCACTAAAGCTGGGGCGGTTATCTGCATATTAGTTTCTCTGTTATGTAGTTCGTGCAGTCCGGTCTTGCTCGAAGAGAATTCTCGGCCTGTTACCGCGGTACTGGGAGCGTTCGAGAAAGAAATCATAATGCTTGAGGACGAGCTGACGGATAAACAGGAGCAGAGAATCGAAGGAATGAAATTTGCCGGCGGAAAGTTAAACGGCAAGAGGATTGTCGTTGCGTGGACGGGCATAGGCAAAGTCAACGCTGCTATGACAACTACATTGCTGATAGAGCACTTCAGGCCGAACGAAGTAATCTTTACAGGTGTCGCAGGCGGTATAAATCCCAAGCTGTCACCCGGAGATATAGTGATAGCCGAGAAAACGGCCCAGCACGACTTGGGGACACTGTGGCCGGACGGCTTTGAGCATAGAGGAGCGAGAAACCCTCTCGACGGCTGGCAAAACCCTGTTTTCTTTCCCGCGGATGAGCGACTCTTAAAATTGGCCGAACGAGCAGCCGAACAAGTCAAGCTTGAAACAATAAAGACGAGCATCGGAGAAAGAGCTCCGAGGATTGTAAAGGGCGTGGTTGTTACAGGCGACGTTTTTGTTGCGTCACCTGAGAAGTGTACTGAATTGCGCAACGAGCTTGGGGCGGATGCAGTAGAAATGGAAGGGGCAGCGGTGGCTCAAATTTGCTATCAACAGAGGATTCCCTGTCTGGTGATACGCAGCATCAGCGATAAGGCCGATGAGAAAGCGAGGGAAGATTTGGGCATGTTCCACACGATGGCTGCTAAAAACTCTGCCCGCCTCGTTGCCGGGATAGTCGGGCTTTTAGGTTCGGGGCTTTCTGTTGAAAAAAGCCAGAGGCAGCAGTAATATCATTGGGGCGGTGGGCAAACGATAGCAAGGCAGTGCGGTAAAAATTCAGGGGGTTAAAAATGGTCGATAAATTTTTTGGACTGCGGGAAAAACAGACAACTGTCAAAATCGAGCTCGTGGCGGGAGTAACAACATTTCTCACAATGGCATATATCATTTTCGTCAATCCGACCATTCTAAACTCGACAGGGATGGACAAAGACGCCCTGATAGCTGTTACCTGCATAGTTACTGCTATTGCCACGCTTATCGTAGGGGTGTTCGCGAAAGCGCCGATAGCGATGGCGCCGGGGATGGGACTTAACGCCTTTTTTGCTTATCTTGTCGGCTCAGGGAAAATGGATTGGCAGACCGCGCTGGGCGTCGTGTTTCTCTCCGGATTGTTCTTTTTGATACTAACTCTATTGGGCTTGAGAAAAAGAATTGTAGGGGCAATACCGCCATCTCTTATTTCCGCTATTGCAGTCGGCATCGGGCTGTTTATTACCTTCATAGGACTGAAAAATCTCGGCATCGTTGTCAAAGATGAAAATACGTTTGTCTCGGCAGGACCGCTAACGCTAACAGTTCTTATAGGTCTTTTTGGTCTGCTGGTAATGATTTTTTTTGAGATGAAAAAGATAACCGGAGGCCTTATTATCGGGATTTTGGCTTCTACCGCCCTGGCAGCTTTATTTAAGAAGATAGAAATGCCGCAACGCTTCATCTCATTACACTTGAATGTACAGGCAATCTCTTTTCAATTGAATATTCTTGGCGCTCTGAAATGGAGCTTTTTCGCAACTATCTTTACTTTGATGTTTATAGATATGTTTGACAGTGTCGGAACGCTGGTAGTGTGCTGTCACCAGGCGAATATGGTCGACGAAAACAATAGAATAAAGGGGCTGGACCGCCTGTTGGGCATCGACGCTGTCGCAACTATGATAGGTGCTCTGTTGGGGACATCAACCACCACGGCGTATATTGAATCTGCGGCAGGCATTGAGCAGGGCGGACGAACAGGGTTGACTTCGATAGTTACGGGCGTTTTGTTCCTGCTGGCATTATTGTTTGTGCCGATTGTGGAAATAGTGCCGGAATATGCAACGGCGCCGGCGCTTATTATGGTCGGGCTGTTTATGATGAAGGAAGTTAAGAAAATAGATTTTACGAATTTAGAGGAAGCGTTTCCCGCATTTATTATAATGGTGATGATTGCTTTGAGCTACAGTATCAGTACGGGACTGGCGTTCGGGTTTATCTCATTTACCCTTATAAAAATAGTGTCGGGCAAGGCAAAGGATGTTAAGCCGGCGATGTGGGTCATTGCGATTTTGTCCATACTGTTTTTGACACTGGACCGCTTGCCCGGTATGATTGATCACTTAAAGAGTTTTACATGATCTCGCGGTGAGGTCGAAGATATTACGCTAAAAACGTTGCTTTTTGTCAGGAGGGTCAATTATGAAAGGGTCCAAAAACATCACGATCATCTTTTTCCTGGCCGCCGGCCTGCTTATCTCAGTCGCGGCGAGTCCGGCGTTTGCAGAGGGTTCCCGCAAGACGGGGTTCCAAAACACTATGCGGATTACGATGGAGGAAAACATCGTGTCCGTTTATGCAGGCGAAAACCTTCTGCTGCGCTATCGTTACGAGAACGTACCTTTCAAACCGTGCGCTCAGCAGTTGTTCTCGCCGGGCGGGGTCAACGTTTTGCGCGATGCTCCTGCCGACCACCTGCATCATCACGCCCTGATGTTCGCTGTCAAAGTAAACGGCGTGAATTTCTGGGAGGAGACCCAGGTTGCTGGCCGGCAGGTACACAAGTCCTTTACCGACACGAGAACCGATGTAAAAACGGAGGTGGAAAATGACAAACGCTTCGAAATGCGCCGCGCAGGCTTCACGGAACTCATCGACTGGATTAATCCCAGCCAGGAGCTGTTACTGAAAGAGCACCGCACAATTGAGGTCAGCCAGGGAGCGGACCTGGGCGCCACCGTTTTGACCTGGCAGTCCAGGTTTGAAGTGCCGGCTGGAAAAAAATCCGCCACGCTGACCGGTTCTCATTACCACGGCCTGGGTATGCGTTTCGTCAAATCGATGGATACAGGCGGCCGGTTCCGCAACGCCGCTGGCAAGCCGGGCACTGTCTTCCGGGGTGACGAACGGCTTGTACGCTCGACCTGGTGTGCCTACACCGCCGATGCCAACGGCAAACCCGTTACCGTCGCTATGTTCGACCATCCACAGAACCCGCGTCACCCGGCGACGTGGTTCACAATGACCAGGCCCTTTGCTTATCTCTCGGCTACGCTGAATCTGCACAGAGAGCCGCTGAAAGTAGCGTCAGGCAAACCATTGGTATTGCGGTATGCCGTGGTCCTCTGGGACGGCAGAGTCGAAACCGACCAAATCAACCAGCTTTATCGGCGCTGGAGTGCTTGGCCGCAAGGTTCGATGCAGCCCGAGAAAAAATTCTCTTGTAGCAACCTGGAGCCACGTTGTCATTCTCGCAGAGTACAAACCCCGTTCGGCTCCAGACAGCCTATGGGAGTTGAAAATAATAACCATTTTTTATTTGACGTTTAGCAAAAAAAGATGAAAATAAATTCCAGTCGCTCCGAGATAAAAACTCCAAAAGTTAATTCCGGAACCGGCAGTTGAGACCAATCAGATAGATATAATCTGACAGTTGAGATTTGCTACAAAAGAACGTTAGAACAAGGATAAAAATGCGGTACATTAAAAGTCTGGTAATTATATGTCTTGCTCTTGACTCGTGCTTTGCCGCAAGAGCGGAACTTGTGGTTCCCGATGACTATCCCACCATACGCCAAGCTATCGATGCAGCACATCCGGGCGACACAGTGCTTGTAAGGCCCGGTGTTTACAACGAATCCCTAATTTTCAAAGAGGGGATCATGCTCAAAGGTGAAGGACGTGATGAAGTCGTGTTGTGTTGGAATGCCCAAACAAGCCCGGTAATCACAGTTACAAACTGTGGACGAGGAACAATTTCAGAGCTAACGCTATCACAAACAGGAGTGGAGCAACTAAAGGAAAGTCTCGCTTTGTGTTTTCCCATACTTTTTGTCAACGCAAGTTCTATTGAGATCACCAATTGTCGTGTCTGCAGCGGTGGTAACAATGGTATTTCACTTGTTGGTCAGGGCCGTTCTAAAGTATCCAATTGCACCATTGAGCAAAATACGCTCAACGGAATACTAATTACAAATAAAGGAGCCGCCGCCGTACTGGACAACAATACGTGCTGTAATAATGGAGGAAGTGGTATTTATTTTTTCGATGGAGCAACAGGAATCGCTGAGAATAATATTTGCAGTAACAATAGTTACAATGGTATCGTCGTGAGGGGGAAGGACACTAAACCGGAATTGAGAAATAACCGGTGCAGCCAGAACCAAGGTAGCGGTATTCTTATTGGCGACTCGGCTGCCGGCAAAGTGGAAGAGAATATCTGCGAAAAGAACGAGATGCATGGCATATGTGTAGCCGATGGTTTAAGCTCTTCTTGGATATCCAATAACCATTGCCTTGACAACAAAAGAATGGGGCTGTACTGCTTCCATTGGTGTAATGCCAAGACCCTCGGCAATATTTTCAAGAACAATGGAGAAATAAACTGCCGTCAAATTCGCCACCTCTTCTTTGACAAAAATTTTGACGCCCTCGAAGAAATGGTTTCCCGGCTGCAAAAAGAAAAAAGCAGGTTTCTAAATGGCGAATGGCAATTAGCATATTTTTACTCTTCTACCGCTCGAAGGTGGAACGAATATGAAACAATAAGAAACAAGGCAATGAAGAATCTCGACTCTTGGACTGGTGAGAAACCACAATCAGTAACACCCCTTATTATTAAGGCCCAAGCGCACATTTACATTGCTTGGCGCGACCGCGGAGGAAACTTTGCCCCTGAAGTTACCGCAACAGGATGGAAGGGCTTTAACGACAACCTACAGAAGGCATGGAAAGCATTGAAAAAAGCTGAAGAGTTGAATGTCAAGGATCCTCATCTATACAGTACTTTTCTGACTGTTGGAATGGGACTTAGTATACCAGATGAGCAGATGAATAGCTTATTCGAAAGAGGGGTATCCATTGAACCTATCTATTACCCCCTTTATTATGGTATGGCAACCAGTTTGTTGCCACGTTGGGGCGGGGAACACGGAGCTCTGGAGAAATTCGCCAGTCGAGTTGCAAGCAACAGCAAGGAAGAGGAATCGGAAGCCCTATACGCAAGAATAGCCGCGTACGCACTTGACTACACTGGGTGGAAGACTTTTCCCAACTACAAGTTTTCATATCCAAGAATACAACAGGGCCACAAGCAGATTTTGAAGCAGTATCCGCAAGCAGATTATTATCTTAATAGTTATTGTCTATGTGCCTGCATTTACAAAGATAAAGAAACGGCGAGAGAACTTTTCGATAAAATTGGGGACAATTGGAACCAGCGAATATGGTCAAATATTGAATCTTTTAGCAGCTATAAGATTTGGGCAAATAAAGAATAGAACTGCCATGAAGATATGAGGTGTTATTTTGTATCTCTTGGTTATATAAGGCGATATGCAAAAGTGCAGAAGGACTATGCATTCAATCTTATAGATAAAGACGGCGTAAGAGCAACATCACAAATATTGCAAATAACCCGTTTAATGATGGTAGCGGTATTATTGTTTTGCTCTTGCAAGGAGAGTGAAGAAGCTCATTTAGATGAAGTAGGAGGCAAAAAGATGGACATTAAAATTACAAGTTCGGCCTTTGAAGAAGGCGGCTTAATTCCGCCTA
>CAZWKM010000096.1:0-7247 GCA_964634165.1 uncultured Pirellulales bacterium
CGGATTGGCGCCGCGAAAACGGGCGGGACAAGCCCTGGAAGGTAAAGTACTGGGGCGTTGGTAACGAAAACTGGGGCTGCGGCGGCCGTATGCGGCCAGAGTACTATGCCGACCAGTATCGCCGGTATGCCACGTACCTGCGCAACTTCGGCGAGAACCGCCTTTTCAAAATAGCATGCGGAGCCAGGCAATCAGATTACCCCTGGACCGAGGTGCTGATGCGCGAGGCAGGCCGGCGTATGAACGGACTGGCCCCCCATTATTATTGCGGTTCGGGCAAGAAGAGCCGTTCGGCCACCCGCTTCGGTGAAGTTGACTGGTTCGCGCAGCTGGAAAGGGCACTGCTTATAGATGAGATTATCACAAAGCGCTCAGCCATTATGGACAAGTCCGACCCGAAGAAACGTGTGGCGATGATAGTAGATGAATGGGGCGCATGGCACGCGGTCGAGCCGGGAACAAATCCGAGATTTCTCTACCAGCAGAACTCCCTGCGCGATGCACTTGTGGCCGGCCTTACCCTCAATATCTTCAACAATCACTGCGACCGCGTGAAGATGGCCAACATCGCCCAGACCGTCAATGTCCTGCAGGCGATGATTCTTACCAAGGGTGAAAAGATGATTCTGACGCCGACCTATCACGTTTTTGAAATGTACAAGGTCCATCACGACGCCACCCTGCTGCCTGTTGAGCTGCGGTGCGACGATTATCATTTCGGGAATAGTAAAATTCCGGCGTTAAATGTTTCGGCATCGAAAGACAAATCAGGCAAAATTCATATATCGTTTTGCAATCTGGACCCCAAAAACCCCGCTGAGATTGTTTGCGAACTTCAAGGGACCAAAGCTACAAAAGTCTCCGGCCGCGTGTTAACCGCTGATGCTATGACTGCCCACAATACTTTTGATAACCCGGAAGCAATCCGCCCTGCTGCTTTCAATAACTTTAAGCTGAAAGGTGATGTTTTAAGCGCGGCGCTGCCGCCCAAGTCGGTAGTGGTTTTGGAAATTGACTGACCCTATATTAGACCGTGACAAACTTTTTGGCGGTAAATTGCTGTGGCGGCAGCGGTACAAACAATAATTTTAAAAAAGCTGATTTGGTTTTAATCCCGGAAAAATTTGGCAGCGCAGCTAAACTAATATTAAATGGACTCTGAGTCCGCGAGCCCCGCCCCTCGGAGGGGCTGGGCGAGCAACGACTATTGCTCCGTTTATTTACTGGCTTTTTTCAGGATTTCCATTAACTCGTCATCAGTCAACGTAATAGGGTTGCCTTTCATACTACTTGACTTTTGGGACTTCGCCACTACTGCTGGGAAATCTTGTTCTTTCAATCCGAACTCAGTTAGCGGCGGCACCTTTAATGCCTCGCAAAGCTCTTGCACCCATCGGACCCCATCGACTGCTTGCGCCCCCCCTTCTTGCTTTCGCAAGAAAGCAGGGGGGGTCAAAAGCTGGGCTATCTCATCATATCGGGCCAATGCCGCCCCCGCTGCTTCGCTTTTGCGAAGCCCCTCGCTTTGCTTCGCAAGAAGCAGAGGGGCAAGCAAAACGGCGGGGGCTGCACGTTTCTGCAATGCCTGTACGTTGGCTTCGCAAACGTACGGCAAAAGCCGGGCGCATATGACCCCGTGGGGAGCGGAAATCATCCCCCCCAACGGGCCGGCGAAACCGTGCACTGCCCCTAACTTCGCGTTGGCCAGGCCTAATCCACTAAAGAGACTTGCTATGGCCATGTCCTCACGGGCGGACCGGTCACTGCCGTCTTCGTAAACTTGTCGTAAAGAACGCGCAGCTCGTTTTAGACCCTCCCGGCAGATACCGTCTGTCAGTGGGTTTGCTTTATTGGAAACATAAACTTCCATAAGCTGGGTGAGCGCGTCCAAACCGGTGCTGGCGGTTATAGACGGTGGCATCGAATGGGTTAGTACAGGGTCAATCACAGCCAGATGAGGCAGCATAAATGGACTGCGCATACTCACCTTGACCTGATGGTCAGGCACGCCGAGCACTGCGTTGCACGTAACCTCAGCGCCTGTTCCCGCTGTGGTTGGAATCGCGATGTGGGGTACGGGACTCCGGGCCAGTGGCTTACCACGACCGACAACCTCCAGATAGTCCTCCAATTCCCCGTTATTGGTCAGCATCGCTGCAATCACTTTACCGGTATCCAGCGTACTTCCGCCGCCAACGCTGATAACCAAATCACTTTTGGCCTCACGGGCCTGTTTCACACCCGCCTTTGCAATTGTTGTGGTCGGCTCACCAGGCACGTTAAACGTAACGCATTTGATTCCCTGCTTGTTTAACTGCTCAAGAAGTGGCTCGGCCCGCTGACGCGTATGGCCCGTAACAACAAAAGCACGGCTTCCCATCCCGGCTGCTAAGGGCGCAGCTTCCTGGATTGTCCCCCCGCCGAAAATGATGCGCGTTGCGGTAGCAAATTCAAATCTCATGATTTCTCTTGCTTAACGCCCCTGCTTTCGCAGGGGTAAACTTGTCCCCGCGAAAGCGGGGATGCTGCTACTAATCCCAGCCCTGCTCGTCAGGAAACACGTTAGCGTATTTAACACTGCTGCGCGGTTCGGCCATCATATTAGCCACGGTATCGCGCCACTTCTGATAGTGCGCCGTTTCCTTGTGCCGGGCCGGGTCATCCGAAGTGCGATAGACTTCCACCAGTACGAAGCGTGTAGAATCATCCTGTTGTTGGATGACGTCAAATCGGGCAATACCTGGTTCTTTTATGCTGTTGCGAGCGTTTTCAAGTGTGGCGGCCTGAAAGGCCTCAACCTGATTGGGCTTAACACGGACAAAAACATGGACTATAAACATAATATTCTCCTATGCTGGACACTAACTCTTGTGATTAGTTTTCATTATAACCATAACTGAGGGGCACGGCAAACGGCGGATGAGAAATGAGAGACGAGGGATGAGGGACGATAAGCGTCCGTCGTCCGTCGAAAATTGTGCCCGCTGTATTATTGACAATCACAGGCAGCGAGGAGCCAGCACTTTATGGGAGTAAATAACTGCCAAATTGGCACCCCCCTGCTTTCCTGCGAAAGCAAGAAGGGGGGTAACTGCTTGTTATTACTACAATTAGAATTTTAATTTTTTGGGCACGCTGTTTGCTGCTAATTAAAGATTAGAGTATATCCGATAATCGGTATTCTGTCTGTATAAATGAGGATTTGGCTATGAAATTCGACAAATTCACCCTGAAGGCCCAGGAGGCATTAGCGACTGCCCAGCAGATTGCGATGGCTAAATCGCATACTGTCCTGTCGCCATTGCATTTATTAAGCGCCGTCTGCGATGATGATAGTGGCGTTGTGGTTATGATTTTGAAAAAGGTCGGCGCCAATATTTCACGGCTCAAAGAGATGACGGAAAGCGAGCTTGGGCGACTGCCGCAAGGCAAAAGTAGTAATCAGATTATGCCTGACCCGGCCATCAATCAGATTGTTCTCGATGCCCAAAACCGGGCCGATGCGATGGGTGACGAATATTTGAGTGTGGAGCATCTCTTTCTTTCGCTTGCTTCGGTGCAAAGCGATGCGAAAGAGATTTTACGGCTTAACTCGATTACGCCTGAACAGATTGAGGGCGCTCTGAAAGAGATTCGCGGGCCGGAAAAGATAACCGACCAAACTCCGGAAGACAAATACAGGGCACTGGAACGTTACGGCATTGACCTTCTGGAGATGGCCCAAAAGGGAAAGCTCGACCCCGTTATCGGCAGGGATGAAGAAATCCGGCGATGTATGCAGGTCCTCAATCGCCGAACGAAAAATAACCCGGTATTAATCGGCGAGCCGGGTGTGGGCAAGACCGCAATTGTTGAAGGCCTCGCCCAGCGAATAGTTGCAGGTGACGTCCCAACGGGTTTGAAAAATAAAAGAATCATCGCTCTGGATATGGGGGCATTGATAGCAGGAACGAAATTCAGGGGCGAATTTGAGGACCGGCTCAAAGCTGTGCTCAAAGAGGTTGTCAACGCTGAAGGGCAAATAATACTTTTCATCGACGAGCTGCATACCGTTGTGGGAGCAGGCAAAGCCGAAGGCGCAGTCGATGCAGGCAATCTGCTAAAACCATCGCTTGCGCGGGGCGAGCTGCGCTGTATCGGTGCGACTACGATTGACGAATATCGAAAGTATATGGAAAAAGACGCAGCGCTCGAGCGGCGCTTTCAGCCGATTCTGATTGACCCGCCGAGCGTTGAAGAAACCATAGCCATTCTCCGAGGCCTAAAGGACCGCTATGACACCCACCACGGAGTCCGCATTACGGATTCTGCGCTTGTGGCGGCCGCGACTCTGTCAAATCGGTACATTTCCGACCGATGGCTGCCGGACAAGGCGATAGATTTGATTGACGAGTCGGCCTCGAAATTGAGAATCGAGAATGATTCGCTGCCTGCTGAGCTGGACAGTATCCGCAGAAAGATTGTTCAGCTTCAAATCGAACGCCAGGCATTGAAAAAAGAAACCGACAAAGCAAGCAAAGAGCGGTTAAAAAACGCCGAAAAGCAGTTAGACGAATTGAAGCAGCGGGACAAAGAGCTTACTGCACAGTGGGAAAGTGCAAGAGGTGACATCGACCAGATGAAACAATTGAAAGAAAAAATCGAAGAGGCCCAAAACCAGTTCGAAAACGCCCAGCGCAAAGGCGAATTGGAGACCGCCGCCCGTCTGAAATACGGCACAATCGCCGATTTGAAAAAAGAGCTTAACGAAAAAGAGGCCCAGCTTTCCAAATCCGACAGGGCCATAATCCAGAACGAAGTAACCGAAGAGCACATCGCTGAAGTCGTATCCAAATGGACGGGGATACCGGTTGCGAGATTGTTGAGCGGTGAGCGTGAAAGATTAATGAAGATGGCCGAGGCCATCGCCGAAAGAGTGGTCGGCCAGGATGAGGCGGTTACGGCACTTTGCAATGCGGTTCGCAGGAGCCGGTCGGGATTGGGCGACCCGCATCGGCCGATAGGGACGTTTCTATTTCTTGGGCCGACGGGCGTGGGCAAAACCGAGCTTTCCAAGGCGCTTGCAGACTTTCTGTTTAACGACCCGGCCGCTATGATTCGGATTGATATGAGTGAGTTTATGGAGCGGCATTCCGTTGCGCGCCTTATCGGCTCGCCGCCCGGCTACGTCGGCTACGAGGAAGGCGGGCGATTGACCGAAGCTGTTCGCCGCAAGCCGTATTCGGTGATTTTGCTCGATGAGATTGAAAAGGCACATCCGGACGTCTTCAATGTGCTGCTGCAGGTTTTTGACGATGGCCGACTGACCGATGGAAAAGGCCGGACCGTCGATTTCAAGAACACCGTTATTATTATGACAAGCAATATTGCCAGCCAGCAGATTCAGCAGCTCACCGAAGAATCCGGTGCCGACTGGGAAATCGAGGCCCACGTCAAGGATGCGCTCAAACAGCTCTTTAAGCCGGAGTTTTTGAATCGCGTTGATGAGATAATCGTTTTCCATATACTCACAAAGGACGATTTAAGAAAGATTGTCGACATCCAGCTCAATTACCTCAGTGGGCGTCTGAGTGCGCGCAAGATTGGGATTGAATTCACCGACAACGCCCGGAAGCTGATTATGGACGAAGGCTACGACCCCGTCTTTGGTGCAAGGCCTTTGAAGCGGACGATTCAACAGCGATTGGAGAACCCGCTTGCCGCCGAGCTTCTGGCCGGCAAATTCACCGACGGCGACAAAATAAAAATCAACGCCGACGCTTACAAATTCACATTCGAAAAAGTGTAAAAAAGTGCGCAAAAATGCGCTTTTTTGCACCGGTTTTTCCGCCACGAAGGTACGAAGAAAAATTAGACGCGGATTTCACGGAATTCATTATGTTGTCATTGCGAGCCCTGCTTTTTAGGCCGAAGCAATCTCAAATCTTGTCATTTCGACCGAAGTCCGCCGAAGGCGGACGGAGTGGAGAAATCTGGCCATCGCATGTAATTAATCCCCCCAACCTTCTCACCGCTTGTCTGAATCCGAATCCCTGTATGTTGCAGCGGTAGGGTGTGCACTGCACACCATTTTTTTGTCATTTCGAGCGGAGCAATGGCACACCCCCAGTGTCATCCCGACCGAAGTCCACCGCAGGTGGACGAAGCGGAGGGATCTGCCCACAGAATTAAATAAACCTGCCGACCTGCCTGCCCCCTTGTTTAGAGTGCTTTCTACTCTAAGGGGGTCATTCCCCCGAAAGTTCCAAATCCATAAGTCGTAGGGTGGGGCTTGCCCCACCGCTATTCAATCTATACCCCCAGTTCTCCTTCTTATTGAATTCCGGGGCCACCATACTTAATTCCAGCCGATGTCTGCGTCGCAAAGCTCCCCAGTAATGTAGGGTGGGCTTTAGCCCACCGACCAAGGCACGTGACATGTGCCAGATCATGTCGATGTTTTCCGACCAGAAGTTCATAGATAGCCCCCTGGTAAAGCCTGCTCCATCTAACACAAAAATCACCTGCCCGAAGCCTACGCCCGAAAGGGCGGCGGGTGAGGGTCAGGTGGATTGGCTTGTTAGTCCATAATGTCATTTACATATCGCATTATCGCTTTTGATATATTGATTACAAATGATGCCTCATCATTTTCCAATAGTGTCTTATTTGGATGGGCAAGACTTTTCTTATTTCGCATTTCATTCAATATGTCAATTATTTTTGAGATTGATGCAAGAATCTTGTCTGTTTCAGTGGCTTTATCCGCCGGTTCTACAACATGAATATGTTTTCTTATTTTTGATAAAATTGATGTTACTGTATCTCTATCTCCAATTATGATGTCTTGTTCTTCACATTTTTGTTTCAATACTCCATGTAAGGCCGTATATATCCTGTCATATGCATTTGCTGGCTTACCGTTTTCAATTAATATTTCAGCATCATCAATTGCTTCACGCAAAATTTGATTAAGATTTGCAATTTCCTCTACACCTATTGATTCTATGTCTTCTTCTTTCATAATTTCAGAAAGCACATCTGGAATTTCTTTTTTGATAAACTGCATGACCCGAGAATTATTTTTCAAGTAGGCATATAACTCTACAGGATTTTTCAAGTATAAATATTCTGTAGCATCAAAGCAGTTCCCTTTTGCATCAGCATCACCCCATTTTAGGCTTCTGATAAATCGTGAATGATCATATAGATATTGTTCAAGTTCACATAACCGAAATATTTCTTCCCAATCACTTACATCAAGACAT
>CAZWKM010000097.1:0-7217 GCA_964634165.1 uncultured Pirellulales bacterium
AAATTTCATCATAATGGGCGGGCCGCAAACCACCGCCACGGCGTTTTTAATGTTCACATCCTTCGGCGACAGTATCGTGGTTACCACGCCGACGTTGCCGTCCCACCCTCCGTTTGCCTCGTCAACGGTAAGTTTAATATCGACGCCTTTAATTTTTTGCCAGGGGCCGAAAAGGGTGTTCTTGTAGATAAAATCATCAGGCGTTCTGGCTCCGAATCGGCAAACTACGGATTTGAAATCCTTTATTCTACCCACCAAAGTCAAAAATAGAGACCTGATTGGCGCCAGCCCTACCCCGCCGCCAACAATGTAAATTTGTTTGCCGACAAAATCGTCAATCGGGTAGCCGCTGCCAAATGGCCCGCGAATACCAACCTTTTGTCCTTTGCTGCACCGATGTAATAAAGCCGTCACCCGCCCGGCTTCCATAATAGTAATTTCCATTTTCTCACTATCAGCCGGCGACGAGGAAGGTGTGAACGGCGCTTCACCTTCGCCCGGCAGGGTCAGCTCCACAAACTGGCCTGTTTCAAACTTGAAATCTTCTTCCGGCACAACGACAAAAGTTTTAATCGTTGGAGATTCATCTATAATGTCAACGATTTCGCCGTTTACAGGTTGGTACGGGTTTTCGGTCATTTTGCAATTTTCGCTTTTTTCTTACCTTTACCTTTAGCTTCTTCACTCAATTTTCGCAGTATCGTTCGGATATCCCCTCCACCCGCACAACCATCGATGCACCTTCCACAGCCGACACACATATCGATACCATATCTATCGAGGAAATAAACAAATTTGTGCAGAAGACGGTGTTTGATTCTATCGCCGAGTATTTTATAGGGATTTGCACCGCCGGCCACAGCGGCATAGCCAACCCTCATACAACTGTCCCACATCTTCATCTTGGCGAAGTAATCCTTCTGCCTGGTATCATAAAGATAGAAACAGTGACAGGTGGGACAGACCCTTGTGCAGGCCTGGCATTCGATGCAATTTTGCGATTCGACATCAAAAACGTCGGAATCCTGACTGTTTTCCACGATTTCTTTGATTGGCGCATCAAACCGGAGTTCGGCATTGTTTTGCTCAAGCTGATTTTGCGTCTCAGCCCTGTTTTCGTCTCGCTCGGCCAAAGCGCCATCAGGCACATCGCTGAAAAGCTCCGAGTGCTTTTCTATAAAATCTTTGCCTTTTTGTGAACCGGCTTCGATAATAAAGCCGTCCCTTACCTTCGAAACATTCAAATCGAATCCGCTCTGCGCAAAGGGCCGTCCATCGAAAAGGTTACAGAAACAACTCTCGCCCGGCTCGGAGCAATCGGACGAGATTATAAACATACTCTCACGTCGCGCCACGTAAAACGGGTCCCGAAACTCCTCCTCTGCAAAAACCTTATCCAGGATTTCGATAGAGCGCAAATCACAGTCCTTAAGACCGAATACAGCGAACGGTTTTACCTCCTCGGGCTCAGCCGCCTCGGGTAAAATTGCAGCCAGCTCGCGCAGGGGAAACAAAAATTCCTTTATCGGCGTACAAGTACGTATGTTACTAAATTCCACCGGCGTCTCAGCAGAAGGGTCGTATCTACTATATACGTAATGCTCTCCGGTTTTCTTCGGAACATAAAGTTCCATCCTTTCGGCCACAGCATCCAGGAATGGCTTTAACTTACTTATAAAGACGGTTTCCATCTTTTTTCACCTACGCTTTAGCAACTCAATCTGCCGGCATATAATACGGCAGACGAGCAAGGTCCATCGCAATATCAATAGTTATCACTTTGATCTTCTTGGGCACTGTAATATGATGTGGAGAAAAATTCAAGATACCCCTTACGCCTGCTTTGACCAGTGCGTCGGCTGCCTGCTGAGCGACATCTCGGGGAACGGTTATAATCGCAAGGTTGATTTTACGTTTTTTCAACGTCCGCAGATTTGAAACGTCTTCAATTGTGACGTTCTCTATTTTCCTGCCGATTTTTTTAGGATTAATATCGAAAGCGGCAGCGATGTCGAAACCATATATTCCAAACCCCGGATATGCCATAATAGCCGAGCCCAAATTACCAACTCCAACTAAAGCTGCCTTGCGGACAACGTTGAGTTTGAGGATTTTATTAATTTGCTTTATGAGCTTTTGGATGTTATAACCGACACCAGGGGTACCACCAAAGTCGCCGAAATAGGAAAAATCCTTTCTTATCTGCGAGGGATTAATGCCGAGGCAGCCGGCCAGATTTCGACTGGATACGCTCTGTTGCCCCTGTTCCGACAAAAACAGCAGCCCCCTGCGATAAATCGGCAACCGCCGAATAGTTTCATCTGGAATCTTATGGTACCTCATAAGTTATACTACGGCTATTTAGTACTTGAGTTCACATTCACAAACTCGGGGATTATAGCTTATAGAACAATCGCCCGTCAAGAAAGTTTCCCTGTTTGGTTAATAAAATCTTCTTTGCTTAATTTCTTTATAGATATGAAGTTACCGCATATAGCCGGGAAAAGTGCAAAAAAAATAAAAATTTTTGCGAATTTTACGGTACATCAACAGCCCAAATTGTTTAATGGAAAAATCGAGGACTTAAATCAAAATTGCAACAACACAGTTTAACCGTTAAAATGAATCACTAAAACAAATATCACAATGTAAGGAGGTCGCTATGACGAAAAAAAACACCTCGCTTTTAACTGTGGCTTTGGTCTTTATGCTGTTAGTTTCAACTGGCTGCACACCAGGCGAAGCTGACGCCCGGGTCGCGGTTGATGCCGTAACTATCGTCAGCCCGGAAGACGCAACGCAAGCCGAACGTTTGGCGGCAAAGGAGATTCGCCGTTATTTGTATCTGCGGACCGGTAAGCTGCTGCCAATCGTCCGGAGCGACGGAAAGCTACCTTCTAAAACCAGTCTGGTTGTCGTCGGACAAAAAAACCAGCCTGCCATCAAAGCATTGATAAACAAAGACGCAAAGCTAACGTCTTCCGTGCGCTCGCTGGAAGCCCAGCAATATCTGCTTAAGACCCTCAACTATAGAAGGCCGCGGGCAATACTAATAACCGGCGGCGATTCTATCGGGACGCTTTATGCCGCTTACCGGTTCGCCGAACATTTTGGCGTGCGTTTATATATGCACGGTGACACAATTCCAGATAAGCGCATTGCTCTGAAAATGCCCAAACTCGATGAAAAGGGCAAACCATTATTCAACCTGCGGGGAATTCAGCCCTTCCATGATTTTCCCGAAGGGCCGGACTGGTGGAACACCGATGACTACAAAGCCATCATTGCGCAGCTACCCAAGATGCGTATGAATTTCTTCGGATTACATACATATCCTCAGGGCGGTGCGGGACCGGAGCCGACGGTCTGGATAGGTATGCCGAGAGAATTCAACCAGGATGGAACCGTTAAGTCCAGCTACCCATCGCGGCATTTTACTACGGCGAATGTTACCGGTGCCTGCGGCTATAAACCAACAAAGACAGGCGATTACACTTTCGGTGCGGCGCAGTTGTTCGAACGGGACGACTACGGGGCTGACTATATGCGCGGAATGAACCCCTGGCCGCAGCTTTCTAAGGAAAAAGCCAACGAATTATTTAATAGCATGGGCGAGATGCTCAAAGAGGCCTTTAAGTATGCCCACGCCCTCGGCGTCAAGACGTGTGTCGGGACGGAAACACCGCTTATCATACCGGACATCGTAAAAGAGCGCATTAAAACTATGGGCAAGGATCCATCCGACCCGGCTGTTGTGCAGGAGGTTTATGAGGGTATGTTCCAGCGAATTACCAAAGCGTATCCGTTGGATTATTACTGGTTCTGGACGCCTGAAGGTTGGACATGGGGGAACCCGACAGACAAGCAAATTGAAGCTACGCTGGCCGATTTCCGCGCTGCGATTGCGGCGGCAGGTAAGGTCAAGGCACCGTTTACACTGGCGACGTGTGGCTGGGTTCTGGGACCGCCGAAAGACCGAGCGCTGTTTGACAACGTGCTGCCCAAGGAAATGCCTGTAAGCTGTATCAACCGCAATGTTGGCTTTGCGCCGGTCGAGCCGGGCTTTGCCCGGGTCAAAGGACGCCCGAAATGGGCCATTCCGTGGCTGGAGGACGACCCGGCTATGATTATACCGCAGCTCTGGGCGGGTCGGATGCGGCGCGATGCAGCCGACGCGCTGGCTTACGACTGCACGGGCCTGATGGGCATCCACTGGCGGACACGCATCCTCGGACCCAACGTCTCGGCGCTGGCCCACGCCGCCTGGGAACAGAGCGGCTGGAACCCGGACTTCGGCAAAGAGTCCAAGCCGCCTGAGCAGAAGCTTACGGAAGGTCGCGAAGGCGGCAACGTCGCCCGGTTCCCAAACAACGCTATGGCCGACACTGAAGAAGATACTCTCTATCAAACAGTTATCTGGAATGTAAGCGCCTATCACCTGAAGGTGCCAAACGGCAGGTACAGTGTGACATTGAAGTTCTGCGAGCCCCACTACAACGAGCCAAGCAAACGGGTCTTCAGCGTCAAACTCCAAGACAAAAAGGTTATCGACAAACTGGACCTCTTCGCGAAAGTCGGCAAGAACAGGGCGCTGGATTACACGTTCGACGATGTAAAGGTCAGTAAAGACTTTTTGAATATTGATTTTGTGCACGTTGTGGAGTTCCCGTGCATCGCCGGTATTGTTGTGCGGGGTCCCGGAGTGACAAGGAAGATTAACTGCGGCGGCCCGGCGTATAAGGACTATCAGGCCGACCTCTCCGGCGTCGGTCCCGACCCCAGGCCGCGCGACCTGCCGATGGATGACTTCTACGCCGACTGGGCAACGGCACAGTTCGGCCACGAGGCGGCTGGGCCAATCGCCAAATTGTTTACCCACCTCGACGGAGGACCATCAGCAACAGCCGAAGGGCAGCGAAACACTAACCTGCCGCGGCCTTCGACCTGGGTCGGGGGGCCCGGTGGAATCAAGCCGGATGGAAGACCCTGGGAACAAGTGAGCACGGAATACGCATTTGTAGATAAACTGGCCAAACTGCGCCCGCAAGTTAAAGGTTCCGGCAATCTGGAACGCTTCGACTATTGGCTGAACAACTTCCGCTATCTGCGAGCGGTGGGACAAGTCAATTGTACCTGGGCCCGGTTCAACGAAGCAATGAAGAAGGTTAAGGATACTAAGGAAACCGACGCTCAAAAGCAACTGGCACATCAAACCGCCCTGCCGCTCCGCAAAGAGCTGGTCGCCCAGGTTGCTGAGGTGCACCGGTATTTGCTGGTGACCGTTAACACGCCCGGTGCTATGGGCAATGTGACCAACTGGCAGCAGCACTTGATACCAACGCTGCTTACTCAACCGGGTGAGGAGCTGGCCAAGATATTGGGCGAGGAGCTGCCAAGCGGTGCAGTGCCTTGGAAACGCTACATTGGTAGGCCCCGCCTTATCGTACCGACCGTACGCGGCAGCCTGATGACCGGTGAGAACCTGAAACTAAAGGTAATTATTCTGGCCCAGAAGCAGCCCGCAGACGCAGCACTCTACTGGCGGCAAATGGGCAAGAGTAAATTCAACAAAATTTCCCTTACACATATTGCCCGCGGCGTGTATTCTGTCGCAATTCCGGCCGAAAGAATCGACCAGGCCGACATAGAGTACTACATCAAGGCATATTCAGCTGAAGGCACAGAGCTGGTCTTCCCCGCCACTGCGCCAGATATCAATCAGACGGTAGTGGTAATGAAGGAGAAATTGGAATGAGTAAACAAAATTACACCCGCCGGGACTTTCTAAAGGCTATGAGTTTGGGAACTACGGCTCTTGCCCTTCAAGGACCAACTGGCGCCACAAGGCTGTTTGCCAACAAGCTGACACATAAGAAGCCCAATTTCATTTTAATCCTCATCGATGACCTGGGCTGGATGGACGCCGGCTGTTACGGCAGCAAGTTCTACGAGACGCCGAATATCGACCGCCTCGCTGCCGAGGGGATGCGGTTCACCGATGGCTATGCCGCCTGTGCGGTCTGCTCGCCGACTCGGGCGGCCGTGATGACCGGACGCTACCCGGCCCGCCTCGGCGTTACCGACTGGATCCGCGCCCGCTTTCAGGGCGGTAAGATTCCCGCAAACAAGAAAAACCCAACTGAATACGTCGGCGGCAAAAACAAAAAATTGCTGTGTCCGCCAAACGCGCTGTGGATGGAGCTTGGAGAAATCACAATTGCTGAAGCGCTCAAACCGGCCGGCTACACATCCTGCCATATCGGCAAGTGGCACCTGGGACCGGACAATTGGTACCCTGACAAGCAGGGCTTTGATTTCAACATCGGCGGCTGCGACTTCGGCCAGCCGCCCAGCTACTTCGACCCGTATTCCCGAAAGGGTCAGGGCCAAATCCCGACATTGAAGCCCCGCCGCAGGGACGAGTACCTGACTGACCGCGAAGCTGATGAAGCGGTCAACTTTATCCGCCGGCACAAAGATAAGCCATTCTTCCTTTATATGTCCCACTATGCGGTACACACACCCATACAGGGCAAGAAAAACCTGATTGACAAATACAAAGCAAAGAAGCCCACAAACCAGAAAAATCCCACCTATGCAGCGATGGTTGAGAGCGTGGACGACGCCGTCGGCGCAATTTATTCGGTGCTCGACGAACTTAACCTGGCCGAGAGGACGGTCGTTATCTTCACCAGCGATAACGGCGGCCTGATGGGCAAAACAAATAACGCCCCGCTGCGTGCCGGCAAGGGCCATCCGTACGAAGGCGGTATTCGCGAGCCGTTGATTGTCCGCTGGCCAAAGGTAACAAAGGCAGGTACGGTCAGCCACGAGCCGGTTACCAGCGTCGATTACCTCCCGACCATTTGCGAGGCCGCCGGTGTACCGCTGCCGCGCGACCGCGCTATCGACGGTGTGTCCCTTCTTGAGCATCTGATATCCAACGGCACCAGGAAGCTTTCCCGGGAAGCAATCTTCTGGCACTTCCCACACTATCGCGGCGGCATTGCGCCCTACAGCATCATCCGGGCAGGCAATTGGAAACTTATCAAACGATACGAGGGCAAAACGTTCGAGTTGTTTAATCTAAAAGCGGACCTCTCAGAGAAAAACGACCTCTCGGAGAAGATGCCGGAAAAGGTCAAGGAGCTCGACGCTAAATTGACCAGATGGCTGTGGGCTACCGGCGCCAAGCTGCCCCGGCCGAACCCGGATTA
>CAZWKM010000098.1:0-7107 GCA_964634165.1 uncultured Pirellulales bacterium
GCAATAGCGACATCAATAGGCCCAATCGCCTGGCCGCATCGCATCACATGGTTACTATTGCTGCAGGCGGCTATGATGACCCCCGCCTTGCCAAAGACTTCCGGCCTGTTGGTAGTATCGGCAACCCGCTGTCTTTTGCCTTTATCTGCAACTACTACAAAACGCCAATCCTGCGTATTCATAGCCGACGGCGCCAGCCGGGCCGCCTCAAAAATTTGGTCAAGCTTTTCCTGCTCCACGGGCCTGTCCTGATACGCCCGGCAGGAATATCGCCTGCGTATCGCTTCGAGTACTGTCATAAAAACACCTCTACTGTCAGTAAGAATACCTCAAATCTCGAATGCTTCCCCGGCCAGCCCCGACCCCTGCGGCAGGGGCGGGGCCAGGCAAACAAAAGCTGACCCTGCAAGAATATAAAATATCAAGACTATTGACGCAAGGGCTAAAAAACTGTATTTTCACAATCAAATCCGGGGCGATTAGCTCAGTTGGCCAGAGCGCCTGCTTTACACGCAGGAAGTCACAGGTTCAAGTCCTGTATCGCCCATTTGTGAACAGTTTCGGAAGTGCTTTTGCTGAAGACGTACAATGGAATGAATTATGAAGACGTACGAACAAATCAACAATCGCATCGAGTCAGGCAAGGCCGTTGTGCTGACTGCTGACGAGATCATCGATTACGTAGGCAGGAAGGGATTAGCAACAGCCGCAAAAGAGGTGGACGTCGTCACCACCGCCACATTTGGCCCGATGTGCTCCTCGGGATGCGTCCTTAGCTTCGGGCATTCCAAACCGAAGATTCGCATGTCAGAGGCCTGGGTCCAGGATGTTCTTGTCTATACGGGCCTTGCGGCTGTTGATGTTTACCTCGGTGCGACTCAACTGCGCCACAGAGATCCGGAGAATATGGACCACCCGGGTGAGTTTCGCTATGGTGGCGGCCACGTGATGGAGGAGCTCGTCGCGGGCAAGACGCTCCAGCTCTTTGCGCTGTCTTACGGGACCGACTGCTACCCGTTGCGTGAGATCCGTACATACTTCACTATTGGCGACCTGAATCAGGCCATAATGCTCAACCCTCGAAACTGCTATCAGAACTATAACGTGGCAATCAATGATTCGCAACGTTCGATATACACCTACATGGGGACTCTGGAGCCCGACCGCAAAAACGCGAGCTACTGCTCCGCCGGCCAACTGTCACCGCTGCTTAACGACCCTTATTACGAAACAATCGGCGTAGGAACCAGAGTGTGGATGGCGGGCGCTCACGGGCACGTCTACGCCGAGGGAACCCAACACGCCGGTGGCGTTGCGAGAACACCTGACGGAATCCCCAAAGCAGGGGCAGGGACGCTCGCATTGACCGCCGATATGAAGCAAATGCGTCAGGAGTTCGTACGAGGCATGAGTTTTCGCGGATACGGTGTGTCGCTGGCACTGGGAGTCGGAATACCTATTCCTATATTGAATGAAGATATCTTGAAGCGAACCTGTGTAAGCGACCGTGAAATTATGGCGCCTGTGGTTGACTACAGCGCCGACTATCCACAGAATACCGGCAAAGTCTTATGTCATGTCAACTACGAGCAGTTGCGAAGCGGCGAGATCGAAGTGGATGGCAGAAAGGTGGGGGTCGGCTCGCTCTCCTCTTACTATAAGGCGTTGGAAATCGCTCATCTGCTCGCCGACGAGATCAGACGCGGTGATTTCCGGCTTGCCGAGCCCATTGCGTATCTTCCAAAAGACACCACAATGAAGCCGCTTGTGACAAGGGAGAAACCGTCATGAGCCAAACCGTAACAAAGAAACTGCTGCTGTTCTTTCCACGATGCGAGTGCGAGAAGCCGATCATCTATCATTTGGTTAAAGACCACAATCTCATCGTCAATGTGTATCGTGCGAAGGTTACTCCGGAGGAGGAAGGTTATCTCGTGCTGGATGTGACCGGGACTGAAGAGGATATTCAGCGAGGTATGACCTTCGTAAAAACGTTTAACGTTTCTATCAACTACACCGGCAGGGGAGTTACATGGGACGAGGACCACTGTACGCACTGTGGCCTCTGCGTTACTCACTGTCCCACCGGTGCCTTGCATATAACCAACAGAGCGACGCGAGAGGTGGCTTACAACGAGGCGAAATGCATCGAGTGCCTGGAATGCATTCGCGTCTGCCCCTTCGGCGAATGTGCGTCTGCGTTTTGAGGAGCGTATCCCGTGTCGGTTGGTACAGGTCCATGAGTCAGAAACGAGCCTACCGAACTTTCACCCATCGAGAGGCGGTCTTCCGCATCTGTTGCAGCCGGTTTGATGCCGTCACTACGGAAATTGTGCGGCAGCGACGAATCCTGGAGGATTATATCGGTCGCCATCCCGATTTTCGAGATTCCTTCGAGCCTGTTGAACTGCATACCGATGCACCTGAAGTCGCACAACGTATGGTCCGGGCTGCCCGGCTTGTTGGTGTTGGGCCCATGGCTGCCGTCGCGGGCACGATGGCCCAGTGTGCAGCCCAGGCAGGTCTGGAGGCTGGAGCCCAGGAGGCCATTGTGGAAAACGGAGGGGACATTTACCTTCGAGCTGCCGAACCGGTGATCATCGGTCTCGGAACAGGTACGGCTGATATAGCCGATCGACTTGCATTTTCGCTGCAGGCGGACGATACCCCCATCTCAATATGCTCCTCGTCAGGACAGATGGGGCACTCAAAGAGTCTGGGTAAGTGCAACCTTGCTACGGTTGTGGCGAGAGATGCCGCGCTGGCAGACGCAGCCGCTACCCAGGCCGCGAACCTTGTCAGGACCATTGAGGACGTGGACTCAGCTCTGGAGCGCATCGCCGCCATTGAAAGCATTGAGGGTGTGATGATTATCAAGAACGACCGGGTCGGACTCGCCGGACAGTTGCCACCGTTGGTCAAGATACAATGACCCGTGCTGAGTCAACAGGGCAGAGACAGGCAGCAACTGGCCCGGTAGCCCTTGTTTACGCAAACGGCACAGTCCTTGAACGCTGCGAATACGATGCCTACGGCAATTGCAGCATTCTTGAGCCGAACTTCGCACCCGACCCTGATGGGAAAAGCGACTATGGAAATCCGTACTTGTTTACCGGCCGAAGAGTTGATATACTAAATTCTGGCTCTTTGAAAATACAATACAACAGAAACAGATACTACGACTACTACACCGGCCGATTCACAACCCACGACCCACTTAGATATATTGACGGGATGAATCTCTATGAGTATGGCAAAAGTAATCCAATCCTCTTGAGCGACCCTTTGGGCAATTGCATTTGTATCTCTTGGTGGCACTATGTGAAGATTTGGCTGGAGGGTCCGGGAGGGCCTTCAATTAATCCTCCCGGTGTGGAGGATATCTTACTCCCGCCGCGGCGGCCGTACTGTTATCTTAGTAAGTGGGTAACCAGACAGAGATATGGCGAAACAACTAGATATGAATGTCAAAAAGATATCGCTGATGAACCGTGTACTCCGTTGGACATCGGCGCGGGGAGGCTGCGAAACGTGTGTGGCAAAAAAACTGTTCGAAGGGATATTTGGTGGCAAGAGGATTGTAAACGACGTCTTTACTTTTCAGAGAGTGCCAACGCAACGCAAAAATGGTATCATTGCGAACGTAAAGCTATCGGAGTATGGAAATGGACTGTGGTTGATGAATATCCTTGGGGTGAAAAAATTATCCGGGTTTGGTTTGAAACCCAATACAGATATTTAATATATCCGGGTTTGGTTTGAAACCCAATACAGATATTTAATATATCAACGAATACCAATTGTATCTGTATAATAAATAATGGAAAGGAAGTAAGCGCGCATACGAAATTAGCAGGAGCAGCTATTTCGAAAAAAAGCTTACTATGACAGAGTAGATAAATTGGAGTAAGCAAGATAAAGCATGGCAGCTACCTTCTGATAGGTGGTGAGGTAAAAGCTAAGAGTGAAACCAAAGCTTGTTGTTATGTCATGATGCAATTGCTATCATTGAGCGTCCAAGTGTTAACTTTTTCAAAAACTTCAAAAATGCGCATTATATATCGTAAAACGTTCTTGACATTGACAGTTCTTATTGCAATGACTTTCGTGGGAAGTTGCAGAAAATCTCTTCCCGAAGCAATCGAAAGTCATGATCTTAAAACAGTTAAGCGGCTTATCCGCAACGGCGCTGATGTGAATGCAAAAAATGACGATGGGGAAACACCGTTGCATATATCAGTATACGTTAACCGAGTAGATATAGCAAACTTACTTGTACTCAATGGCGCTGATATCAATGCAAAGGGCAATTTCGGATGGACCCCCCTGCACGCGGCATGTATTAATAGCAGGTTAACGGCGCGCGTAGCAGAGTTCCTAATTCTCGCAGGAGCTGATATCCACGCAAGAACCGCTGATGACGCCACACCGTTACACGCTGCGGCTATGGGGGGCCATAAGGGTACGGTTAAATTACTGATAGAAAAGGGCGCTGATGTTAATGCGCGGACTAAAGTTGGAGAAACTCCTTTGCACTGGGCTGCGCAGCGCTGTAAATTCGATCAAGAGGGAACGGTAAAAGTTCTACTATCTGCAGGGGCTGAGGTTCTATTAAGGAGTAGAAGCGGTTCTACTCCGCTTGACAGTGCCTTGACCTGGGACAATCCAAAAGTAGCGGACCTGTTGGCAGAGACAATTGACCTGGAGGCCGTAGATGATTCCGGAGATACTCCGCTCCATGGGGCAATCAGAAGACACAACCTAGAGCTGGTCAAGTTATTCATTGTACATGGGGCTGACATCAATGCGAAAGATTCTCAGGGAAATACTCCACTGGATGTTGCGCATTTGATTCGCAACAAAGATATTATTGATTTGTTGGAATCAAAGGGAGCTGAGAAAACTCCGGAGAAAGAGCATCAGCCAGTTCCTACTATTTCTCAGGAAAAATTTTTACAGAATCTTGAAAAGCTTATTTCGGAGGGAGGTGACATTAATGCCTTAGACGCGACAGGCAAAACACCCCTGCACGATGCTGCCCTATATGGTTTCGAAGATGCAGTTAAGTTTCTCCTTAACAAGGGTGCTAACCCAAATGCTACTGCTTATGGTGATTTGACTCCTTTGCACATTGCCATAGCGATATCGCATTGGGAAATTACGAAGATGCTAATAGATCACGGTGCAAACGTTAATGCAGCTCGCAAGGGCGGATTCTCGCCATTAGGCCTCGCTGTGATAGCTAAAGAGAAGAGCTTGGAACTTGCTAAACTGCTCATAGATAGCGGAGCCAATGTAAACATTGTTGCTAAACTTGGCCGTGGTCAGACACCCTTGCATATGTCGGTGGCAGCTGGGAATATACCCTTGACAAAGCTTTTTTTAGCAAAAGGCGCCAATATTAACGCTCGGGATAAGAGTGGTGCAACGCCCCTTCATCAAGCCGCCAGACGTGGATATAAGGAAATAGTAGAACTTCTAATCGAGAAAGGCGCTCAGATTAACGCAAAAGATAATGCTGGTATGACACCTCTTGCCCACGCGTTTTCCGACGACCCAAAAGTCCAAGCTGTTGCTCAAATATTGCGGAAACACGGAGGAAAAACTTACGGGTGGCAGCAACCAAAATAAAATTGGAATATAATGTTACCCACACACTCTAACATGAGTTTCAAGTCGGATGCTGATACATGAAAAGAACTCAGTTGGTTCTTGGATTTACTTTAGTGGGCTTTATTCTTTCGTTAGGAATTGGCTATAAGCAGCAAGCGGCCATAGCCGAAAGTGTAAAAAATATGGCTGAATCGCCTGCCGGGGCAAGTCAGGCTCCGGAATCCTCAAAAGTTTCGCCAAAACCTGGCCCTGATGCTAAAAATCTATCGCCGAGGATTTCATTTGAGAAAACGATTTGCGATTTAGGCGATGTCGGCCAGGGCACGAAAAATACCTGCGAGTTTAAATTCACAAATACCGGCTCCGCCGATGGCGGATTAAAAATAGGAAAAATCAGCCGAACCTGTGGCTGTACAGTGTTTGAACTCGACAGGAAAGAATATGCCCCGGGCCGGACGGGAACAATAAGGGTAAGCTACATCGCAGGCAAAGCCACTGCTCTTAGCGTCAATACATAAGGAGGCCTGAGAAATGAAGGCAATGGTTCTTAAGAAAATTGCGCCGATTGAAGAAAAACCTTTAGAGTTAAAGGACTGGCCAATTCCGGCACCCGGCCCGAAACAGATTTTAGTAAAAATCTCGGCCTGCGGAGTCTGCCATACCGAGCTCGATGAAATTGAGGGAAGACTTCAGCCAAGATTGCCGATAATTTTGGGGCACGAGATTGTCGGCAGGGTGGAGAGTTTGGGTTCTGAGGTAACTAAATTTAAATCGGGGGACCGGGTGGGAATTGGCTGGATAAATTATGCCTGCGGAAAATGCGATTTTTGCCGGCAGGGAAACGAAAACCTGTGCTCAGAGTTTCAGGGCACCGGCTGTCATGCAAATGGCGGCTATGCCGAATACACCACCGTCTTAGAGGATTTTGCCTACCCTATTCCCGACAGATTTTCCTGCTCACAGGCAGCTCCTCTTTTATGTGCCGGAGCAATCGGCTACAGGGCCTTAAAACTAACCGGCCTTCGAGACGGTCAAACTCTCGGTCTGTTTGGTTTCGGAGCTTCGGCCCATATTGTTATTCAGATAGTTAAACACAAATATCCGAATTCCAGGGTCTTTGTTTTCACCAGGCCCCGGCAGCAAAAACACCAGGACTTAGCCGGGAAATTGGGTGCCGATTGGGTTGGAGCGACCGGAGACACGCCGCCGGCAAAACTCAATTGTGCAATCGATTTTACACCTGCCTGGAAGCCGGTAGTCGAAGCCCTGAGAGTGTTAGAAAAGGCGGGACGGGTGGTCATAAACGCAATTCGAAAGGAAGAAAGAGACAAAGAAACCCTGCTAAAATTAGACTATCCGACCCATATCTGGCTGGAAAAAGAGCTAAAAAGTGTGGCCAACATTACCAGAAGTGACGCCCGGGATTTTCTGCCTCTGGCGGCTGAAATTCCGATTGTCCCTGAAGTTCAGGAATTTAGCCTGGAAGAAGCCAAC
>CAZWKM010000099.1:0-7080 GCA_964634165.1 uncultured Pirellulales bacterium
TTCGAGAATTATTTATGGACACCGGCGTAGGCGCCAGGGCCTACTCGATTCTTGAGCAGGGACAAGTTGAGCAGTTATTAAGCGCATCGAAAACAGACAGAAGGGTTCTATTCGAAGAAGCAGCGGGCATAAGCAAGTATAAAGCGCACAAGAAAGAGGCACTTCGTAAACTGGAACATACGGAACAAAATCTGCTACGGCTTGCAGATATTCTGGGCGAAGTGACAAAGAGACTGCGAAGCGTGAAACTTCAGGCGGGCAAAGCGCGAAATTACCTGCGATACAGCCAAAGACTCAAGGAGCTGCAGGTCAATTACTCGCTGGTTGAATATCATAAGAATCAGACTCAACTCAGGGAGAAAAAAACCGCCCTTGAGCAGGTAGAGGAACAGTTGGGGCAGTTGGCAGCGGAGGTAGCAAAGAATGACAGCCTGATGAGCAAGTTAGGCGAAGAGAAAATAGAAACGGAGCATAAACTAAGCCATACGGACAATCGCCTTGTTGCCGTTGAGAGCAAAATTGAGCAGCAGCTTCAACGAATTGAGTTTTTGCGAACGAGAATTACAGAACTGCAGCAAAGGAAAGAATCGGCAGATAAGAGAGTCGAAAAACTGCAGGAACAGAAAAACCTCTTTAATGCAGATTCGGCGCAATACAACAGCGAGCTGGCAAACTGCGAAAAGATGCTGGAAGAGAAAAGCCGGGCCGTCTCACAAATCCAAAAAGCCATCGAGGAAATAAACACCGAACATGGTTTGCTCGAAGCGGATTTGGAAGATGAGAAATCGGGCATTATCGATATAGTTAGAAGGACGGCGCAACTTCATAACGAAATCCAGAGCATTTCGGTTTATCGCAACAATTTATCCAGCCAGAAGGACCGTCTTGCCAGCCGGGCGGAACATGCCGGCGCAGAACTTGAAGAACTGCTCACCGAAAAGGCACAACACAAGGCCCGCTTGAGCGATATCGAAAAAGTGTTGGGCGAATTGACACAGAATTTAGAATCCAAACGCAAAGAAACAGAAGAAACCAACAGCCTGCTCACAACGGACAACAAGCGATTGACCACGAGCCGCGAGGCACGAAGCGCATTGAGCGGCGAGCTGGCTATATTGACAGATATGGAGAAAAGGCGAGAGGGACTTAATACAGGCGTTAAAAGCATTTTAGCGAATCGGTCAGTCAATAAATTAGATTACATCGAAGGAATACCGGCAGATATGATTGCGGCCGATTTCAAATATGCAAATGCCGTTGAGGCCGCCCTTGAGGGCAAAACCGACGCCCTGGTAATCAACAACACAAACAGACTGTTAGCTGATACGAAAACAATTGAAAAACTCGAAAGCAGAGCGAATTTCATCTGTATGGATAAGATAGAGCCGTTCGTGGACAAAAAAGATTTGTCGAAACTGCCGCAGGTGGCGGGCAGAGTTGTTGAATTCGTAAAATATGAGAGTAAATACGCACCATTAGTCTGGAAATTGTTAGGCAAAACAATAATAGCTGACTCAATCGATGCGGCAATTGAATTAGCTAAAAGAACGGGAGATGGGTATAAATTTGTTACTTTAAGAGGTGAATCTTTAAGTGCCGACGGGGCGATAACGCTCGGGCCTTTAGGGAAAACAACGGGTTTGATATCACGCAAAAGCCGACTGCGTCAATTGCAGGAGGCCATCGCCAATATTACAAATGAAATCACAGCGCTCGAGGAACAAATTAAGAAAAACGAACAGGCGAACGAACATCTGTCTAAATTGTGTAAGGACCTGCGAACGGCTGTTTATGAAGCGAATACACAAAAGATGCAGGTCAGCTCAAAGCTCGGCGTATTAGAACAAAATATAAAGCGGCTGAGTGAAGAGCAGCCGTTGATAGCCGGCGAAATCGACCTGCTGGAAGAACAGATAACCCAGTCGGTGCAGAAGGAATACGATTCGAAGCAGAAATTGCAGGAGTTGGAGGCGGTAAACAGCCAGCGGACGGCGTGTATAGCAGAGCTTGAGGCAAAATACGCCGAACAAAAAGCTGAACAGCAGATACAGACAAGCCGACTTACGGATTTGAGGGTTGCCTTAGGTCAGATTACCGAACACCGCAAGGCACTGAAGCAAACAATTGTAAGTCTGCAACGCCAGATGTTAGAAAACCGGGCGGCCACTGAGGCGGCACAGCGAGAAATTGGAAATTCGAAATTCGAAATCCAAAATTCACAGAGGGACATTCTTAACTGCGAAGCGGCGGTGTCAGAGCTGTTCGTCGAAAAAGAAAAGAACCAGGAAAGCAGCAGGGAGCTGCATAAAGAAATAGAAAAGCTGCTCGAAGAACAAAAACAAACAGAACTCTTAATTCGTCAGAAACGAGCCGAGCAAGGCGAGAGCGAGCAAAAAATAAGTGAGCTTAAAATAGAATTGGGCCAATTAGACGTAAGGACACAGACGCTGGTTGAAAGAGTGCAAGAGGAATTACAGATTGATTTGGTTCAGTCCTACGAAGATTACAGGGATGAAGAGGTTGACTGGGACAAGGTAAAAGAAGAAATAGCTGAGCTTCGGAGCAAAATTGAACGGCTGGGCAATGTAAACGTGGACGCGATAGATGAGCAGGAAAGCCTCGAGAAACGACATAACTTTTTGAGCAGCCAAGTTGAAGACCTGAACACAAGCCGCATCAGCCTGCAGCAATTGATAAGCCGGCTTAACAAAAAGAGCAGAGAGAAATTCAGGGAGACCTTCGAAGAAATCAGGGTCCATTTCCAGCAGATTTTCCGCAAGCTGTTCGGTGGCGGCAAGGCCGATATAGTGCTTGAAGACGCTGAAGATATCCTCGAGGCGGGTATAGAAGTAATAGCCCGTCCGCCCGGCAAGGGGACAAGGAGTATATCATTGCTCAGCGGCGGTGAAAAGGCGCTGTCTGCAATTGCCCTTTTGTTTGCGGTTTTCAAGACAAAGCCGTCGCCGTTCTGTTTCCTCGACGAAATTGACGCTGCACTGGATGAGGCAAATAATGAGCGTTTCAATATGCTGATTCGTGAATTCGAGAAGGATTCGCAGTTTATAATCATCACTCACGCCAAGCGCACGATGAGCATTGCGGACGTGCTGTTCGGGATAACGATGCAGACACGGGGGGTGAGTAAGAAGATAAGCGTCAGCTTCGGCCAGTACGACGAGGAAGAAGCCGCCGCCACCGTAGCATAAACGCAGTGTGTGTTATGAAGAAGTGCCCTTTTTGCGCAGAGGAAATTCAGGACGAGGCCGTGAAGTGTCGTTTTTGCGGCGAGTTTCTTGATGGACCCAGTAAGCCGAAAGCAAAATGGTACTTTACTACGCCTGCCATCGTAATTGCCCTGGTGTGTGCAGGTCCACTTGCCCTGTCGCTCGTGTGGCTCAACCCGCGTTATAAAATAATTACCAAGGTCGTCGTTACAATTCTGGTTATTGTCTTTACTTTTTTGCTTGGCTATTTCGCGATAATGATGTATGTTCGATTCTTAGACTCGATAAGGGAGATGGGGATTCATTAACTTCGTATTGGGTTGTGCGTGACACGTATTGCGTTCACTCTTCGCGCCTTCGGCATTTTTTATTATTAAAGTTTAGCATCACGGTACAGGTAAGCTCTATCGTAGCCTACTTCTCACTGCCAGGTCGTAAAATTTTGCCATTCCTACGGTGTCTCATGTAATTAACATTGCCTTGCTTGTCCCACGATGCCTCAAGGCCGTGCTTTTTGCCATCCTTGTAGTTGATCTCACGTTGTTTCTGCCCATTTTTGTACCAGATTGTATATGTGCCGTCGTACTCGCCATTCTTGTAGTTCGCCTGGCTGTGTATCTGTCCGTTGTCGTACCAATGCGTCCACGTCCCGTGCTGTTCGCCGTTTTTGAAACTTCCTTCGTAACTCTTCTGCCCGTTACTGTGCCAGCCCACGGTCCTGCCGAAAATCTTATGGTTCTTGTAGTTCTGCACATACATTTTCTGCCCGTTACTATGGTATGTTGTGAATGTGCCGTGATATTTGCCGTCTTTGTAGTTTATCTCTTTCCGTTGCTGACCGTTGCGGTCCCATACAGTCCACGTGCCGGTATAGTTTTGGGGCGGTTTAATCCATAACGAGTCCGGTGTTACACCATATTTTGCGGTAGAGCTATCGTCCACGGAAATTCTCAAAGGCGGCAGGACAATGTCGCCTGACCATGCGTTATCCGGCCTATCTTCACCGATGTCTTTGATGGTGAACGTAGCATGAAGTATGAATTCCCCCTCTTTGAGTAACCACGTATCCTTTGGCAGAGCAATGAAAAGCCCTCCGCCTCCTGGTATGCCGGCAGTATAAGCATAAAGAGAGAAGCCGAAGTATGAATCTCTTGGGATAATAGCCCATTGAGGATATGGAACTGGGCCACTCCTATCAGAACCAGCCTGGGGAACAGCATAACCTCTTAAGTCGTAAAGCTTGAATGATACAGCATTACGGTTGTTTTGAATCGCGATGGGTTTTGTGGAAACGCTCTTTAACTCCAAAATGATATCGAGAACACTGGTTTTATTATATTTTTTAGGCTTTTTCTTTGCAATGAGACGGCCCTGTAGCCCGTTTATTACGTCCGACCATCTTTCAGAATCTTCTTGAGTGATGACCTTACGAGGCATTGTCATATTGCGGCGCAGTGCTTCATTCTCTGCCCTTACCATTTTTTTAATCTTATTAACCAAAACATCGTGAGGCAGCGTCACACAGGGAACACCATTGATGGAACTAACTGACCTTTTTAGTGCTTCCTTGTCATTCTTCAGGTCTTCATCGAACACCGCGTATTCCTTGCGAACTTCGATATCTCCGTGGTACGGCGTGATCAAAATGTACAGCTTCTCCTTCTGCCTTAAGAACATGATGTATGTTTTGCCTTTGGCTACGCTATGTGGCTTCGGTGTTATAGCGATGCCTCTGGGAGGAAGCAGGTATGCGAGTGAAAGTTCTATGTCTGATATGTCACCCTTTAAGACTTGTTGTATCGAACAGAGGGCGAGCCATTGCTGCCTGAGGGGTTTATCCAGTTTTTTCCCGCGTTCAACGTTCTGCACCTTTGCGATCACAATAACGTCCGATTGTCGGACTCTTGACTGAATGGTTTCACGTAGAACCTGACCGCATTGGCCTGGCCACGGTAAAGCAAGGATGATGAGCAAGACAACCAAGAACAGCTTCTTCTTCATTTTTTTCTCCTTCAAGAGAATCCAAAAAATGAATACAGAGGCATTATAAACTCTTTTCGCTCCGGTTCAAAGGGAAAATGAATTACACTATACAAGAAAAGCAAAAAATGATAATATGCCGAAGAATTGATTCCGCCACACGGACGGCGGATCTTCGATATTGATGAATGATTACTGATTATACCACTACGAGCTGTGAATTAAAAATATAGATTCCTGCTTTCGCAGGAATAACAATAAAGCGTCGCCGTACCGGCGACGGGTAAATAACCCCGCAATAAATTGCGGGGCTAAATAGTCTGGATTCCCGCTTTCGCGGGAATGACAAAGAGAAAGACGTAGATGGCGGAAAGAGTTGACAAGCATATTTTGAAGAACGGGATGGTTCTTCTCGGCGAGCCGATGGAGGCGGTCGAGTCGGTGGCTTTTGGTTTTATGCTGCCGGCAGGAGCAGCTTTGCTGCCGGAGGGCTGCTGCGGGGCTGGGAGTGTTATCGCCGACTGGGTTTTTAGAGGTGCCGGTGATAAAAGCAGCAGGGAGCTTGGTGACGCACTTGACGGGCTGGGTCTGCACCGTGCCGGCTCGGTCGGCAGCTCGCACATAACCGTTGGGGCGGCCCTGGAAGCCGACAACTTATCGCAAGCTTTAGATTTGTATGCTGATATTATACTTCGAGCCAGCTTGAAGGAAGACCAGTTTGAATTAGCCAGGCAATTAGCAATTGATGGCGTGCTTGCTTTAGACGATGACCCCCGGCAAAAAGTTATGCTCGAACTTCGAGAACGGTTTTATCCGAGTCCTTTGGGACACAGTGCTTTAGGGCATATCGATGAATTGAAGGCATTGACGGCCGAGAGTACAAGAGTGATTGTAAAGAACAACTTCAACCTGTCGCAGACTATTTTTGCGGTTGCGGGCAAATACGACTTCGATCTGATTTGCCAGCAGATGGAAGATTTGTTCGTCACAGACCATCCCCAAGCTCGTCCGCCTTCGGCGGATTCGCTTGAGGCTGCCACCCCTGCACAAGCAGTGGCAAACTTGTCGCCGCGAAAGCGGGGGTATACGCATCTGCATAACGAGGGTGCGCAGGTGCATATCGGGCTGATGACCGAGACGGTCAAACCAACCGATGAGGACTACTACAATGCGAGGGTGGCGGTATCGGTTCTTTCGGGCGGAATGAGCGCCAGACTATTTACAGAGGTAAGAGAAAAGCGAGGCCTGTGCTACGCAATAGGAGCACGGTATCACGGTCTCAAAAGTGCGGCAGGTATAATGTGCTATGCAGGCACGACACCGGAAAAAGGTCAGGAAACTCTCGATTGTGTAATCGGCGAGTTCAACCGGCTCAGCGAAGGAATCAGTGAAGAAGAAATCGAGCGGGCTAAAGTGGGTTTGAAAAGCTCACTAATTCTGCAAAGCGAATCGTCCAGCAGCCGGGCCGGGGGTATTGCGAGTGATTACTATATGTATGGCAGGGTCCGAAGCCTGGATGAAATCAAGGGTAAAATCGAAGCGACCAGCGTTGATTCAGTTCTGGGTTTTCTGCGGAATAACAGGTTCAAAGATTTTACGGTAGTAACAATAGGTCCGAAGCAGGTTACTGTTGAGTAGAGTAAAGTATGGAATTTGAGAACAAGAAACTGGCGAACGGTTTGAATTTGATAGGCGAGGTTAATAAATCCGCCAAATCGGCAGCGGTGGGCTTTTTCGTCAAGAGCGGCGCCCGCGATGAGCCCAAACAGATAAACGGGGTGTCACATTTCCTCGAACATATGCTGTTCAAAGGCACTGAAAAGCTAAGTGCTCTCGAAGTTAATGAGGCATTCGACAGGACAGGGGCACAATTCAA
>CAZWKM010000100.1:0-7056 GCA_964634165.1 uncultured Pirellulales bacterium
CTAAATGTCAAGGTTCTGGACTTCGAGGGCGTGGTCGCGGATGAAGTTTCGGCGTTTCTCCACATCGCTGCCCATCAATATACTAAAGAGTCTGTCGGCCTCGCCGGCATCATCGAGCTTGACACTGAGCAGCGTCCTTGTGCCAGGATTCATAGTGGTATCCCACAACTGTTCCGCATTCATTTCACCCAGACCCTTGAAGCGCTTTATCTCAATTCCTTTGCCGCCAATTTGTCTGACGGCTGAACAAATATCGCCGAGTGAGACGACGTCATATCTGTCTGCGCTGCTGATGAGCTGGAACTTGGTTGCTCGATGCTCGCTGGTCGACTCTCGGTTCTCGGTTCTCGATTTTCGTCTTTTGCGAGCATCCGGCATCGAGTCTCGAGGTTGGAGGAAATCCTTCAAATCCAGGCTGAACTGGTCTTTGAGCTTCTCGTTTATCTGATTGATTCGGCTGACCTCGTGCAGCTCCTCGGCAACAATTGGTTCTTCCTCCCCGGGCTCCGTTTGGGCTTTGGTGCGGCGCTTTAGTTGCACGAGGCGTTTTTCATAGTCGGCTTTGTCGTAATAAATCTCCTCCTGCCCTTCGACGCAGATACGAAACCGGGGAAGCTGGCTGCCGTCATAATAGGCCTGAATGAAGCTGGCGAAGTTAATGCCGCGTCTGCCCAGAACAGCTACGATGCGTTCGGCATCGGCGAGGAGTTTTACAAGGCCGGCAAGCTTTTTGTCCGAAACTTTCCGGCTTTTTTTACCATTCTTGATGACCAGTTCCGTGCCTTCGAGGCCGCGAGCAATCATACGCTTGCGCATTTGACCTTCGCTGAGGATATATTCAGATTTCTTTTGGCCCTTAACCCTAATCTCATACAGAGGCGGCTGGGCGATATAAATCATATCGCTGAGAAATAACTGGGGCATTTGCCTGAAGAAAAACGTCAGCAGCAGCGTTCGAATATGGGCGCCATCGATGTCGGCGTCTGTCATCAATATTATCTTGCCGTATCTGCACCTGCCTAAATCGAACTCGTCGGCGCCGATGCCGGTTCCCAGAGCGCTAATAATGGTTCGGATTTCGTCGTGTGCGAGCATTTTTTCGAGGCGGGCCTTTTCGACATTAAGAATTTTTCCCTTCAGCGGGAGGATTGCCTGGATGTTTCTATCGCGGCCGGCTTTTGCCGAGCCGCCGGCCGAGTCACCTTCCACGATAAATATCTCGGTAGCTACCTTTTCCTTACTTGCACAGTCCCACAATTTGCCGGGCAGGTTTGTGCTGCTCAGCGCGCCTTTGCGCCTGGTCAGCTCACGCGCCTTTCTGGCGGCCTCTCTGGCTGCGGCGGCCTGGATGGCCTTGTTCAAGATGCGCTTTGACTCGGCGGGATGCTCTTCCAAAAAATGACCAAGCTGCTCGTTAACGGTGGTCTCAACGAAGCCGCCCACTTCTGGATTAGTCAGTCGCACCTTGGTCTGGGCCTCAAAATGTGGGTCAGCAAGCTTCACCGCCACGACCGCGGTCAATCCCTCACGCAGGTCCTCACCGGTTGTTGTTTGGCCGTTCTTTAACAAGTTATTGTTTTTAGCATAGTAATTCATTGTCCGTGTCAGAGCGGTTCTAAAGCCCGAAAGGTGTGTGCCGCCGTCGATGTTGAGAATGTTGTTGGCGAAGACCAGCACACTTTCGGTATAGCCGTTGTTATACTGCATAGCCACTTCGCAGCTCAACTTCGCTTCAGTATCTTCCTTTGCGAAATAGATGACTCCTTGGTGGAGTGTTTCTTTGCCCTCGTTGAGGTGCTTCACAAAGGCCTTAATGCCGTCGTCAAACCTGAAAACCTCTTTTCTGTTGCTTCTGTCGTCCCTGAACGTAATCTTCAATCCGGCATTGAGATATGCCATCTCTCGTATTCGTTTTAAGAGCGTATCATAATCGAACTCTGTATCGCCGAATATCTCCTCGTCGGGCTTGAATACAATTTGGGTACCTCGTTTGTTTATGGTACCGATTTTCTTGACGGGTCCCCTCCTGGCCCCCCGGCCACACTCGAAATGATAGTGGTATCCCCCGCGGTATACATCTGCCTCGAGCCATTCGCTTAGAGCATTAACGACGCTGACTCCGATGCCGTGCAGTCCACCGGCGACTTTGTATGATTCGGAATCGAACTTTCCCCCGGCATGTAGCTTTGTGAGTACGACCTCGAGCGCACTGGTCCCGGTGCCTTTGTGCTTTTCGATAGGTATTCCTCTTCCGTTATCCTCGACTGTGCAGCTCCCATCTACGTGTATGTGGACGCTTACGTTGTCGCAGAATCCGGCCAATGCTTCATCAATGGAGTTGTCCAGTACCTCATAAACCAGGTGGTGCAGTCCTCCGCTGCCACGGTCGCCGATATACATATCCGGCCTTTTGCGCACCGCCTCTATACCCCCCAGTATCTTTATATTACTTGCATCGTATCTGTGGTCCTTCATATTCGCTCTTTACGCAGGGCCCTGTCTTGTAAACTATCGGGCCGCTTTGCACAAGCTCCCTGATTTTGAACTTCAGGATGGTCCGCCGAGAACGAGCTTGATTTTTTTTATTTGAGCCCGCGGACACTGCTGCTGCAGTTCTTTGAGAAGCTCTGAGCTGCATAGTCGCAACTCGTGCATATAGGCCGGCAAATCTACTAACACTTTCAACTGACCGGCAGAAATGTCGGCAATTTTGCAGTGCCGCTGTAGTCCAGCTGGCAGTAACTGGTTCCAGAGTTCCGCTACAGAACTGAACCTGGCCTGCTGCGGCGAAATACAATTCTCCATAAGCCGGCTGACTGCATCACCCAACCTGACTGTTCGGTCCCGCCTTCTCTTTGTTCGACGGTTGGCAATGTTGCATAATAGTTGTTGGCTGCCATCCATGACGTATCTCGTATTTCAATCCAGTATTAACCCAGGTTGATTGGCATCAAAACATAAAGGAAATCCGTTCCGCTTTTTATCAGGCCTGGCCTGTCCTGCTGGCCTAACTCCAATTCAAATTCCGGCGTTTTGATAACCCGCAAGACATCTATCAAATACTGTGGATTAAAGCCGATCTCAATCGGCTCGCCTTTATAATCGACAGGCATATCAACTTGGGCATCGCCGGTCTCCGGCGCCCTGCCGGAGAACACCAGGCTATTCTCCCCGATAGAGAGTTTAATCCCCTTGGATTCCTCACTTGTTAGCAGCGCCGAGCGGCGAACCGCACTCAATGCCGCCTCAGTTGACAGCGTTAACTTCTTTGTGTAGTCCGTCGGAATTATGTCCTCATACTTCGGGAAATTGCCTTCGACAAGATTCGAGCTTATAACGACATTCGCACAGTTGAACAGTATCTGGTTATCTACACGTTTAACTGCAACAACCTCCTTGTCGTGGGAGCCGATTTTTTCTAACAACACCATCGTCTTGGCCGGCACTATTATCTTTGTTGTCGCCATCTGCTTATCCGGGGCTGAAGCCAGGTTCACCCTGCAGCGAGCCAGTCTTCGCCCGTCAGTGGCAACCAACAACAGCTTTTTGCCCTTAATCTCCCACAGCACGCCATTAATTGCATAACGACTACTTTCTCTTGCTGTGGCAAAGAGACACTGCTCAATGCCGGCCTGAAGCCCTTCTAAAGCAATCTCCATATTAGCATCACCATCAAAGCTGGGGATGGCTGGGTATTGGCCTGGCTCCTGCCCATAAACTGTAAAGTGGCTGTCAACTCCTCTTATCTCACAGGAACCTTCGGCAGCTTGGAACGACAGGACCTCATCGACACTTTCGCGGACAATGGCAGCCAGGTGGTCGGCCGGGACAACCACCTCGCCGGCTTCTTCGACTTGAACTTCGGAGACCAGATAGTTGACGCCAACTTCTAAGTCCGTAGCGCTAATCCGAACCTCTTTCTCGCCGGCGGCAATGTGTACACAGCGCAAGATTGGCTTGGGTGTTCGGCTTGGTACCACGGATGTCAGCAGACCTAAGGCCTCCGTAAGTGCCGCTCTATTAAAATTTGCTTTCATAACAAACCCCTACATTAAAACATTGAAAGAATTAAATATCAGATTTCTAAACCTGGAACTTTTGGTGTAGTTTACACCAAAAAACACTTGCTCACAATCTTTTTTTGAAAAAAGCCAGGGGATTCTGAATAAATAAAATCGATATATAAACACCTGTCCTGAAGCAAATAACCCGCCTAATATCCGAACTTAGTTTTAGAATCTCGATACACATATTTTTAGGAGCGGAGTAAGTTAGTATCCTATTATTATTTATAGTTAAAAGGATAGTATTAGAAATCATATAGCCTGTGAAATTCCTATATTTCAAACACATTTATTACTAATGCTTTATACAGTAAGCAGTTAAGAGTAGTAGGTCTCTGTTTGCCCTGTGGAAAAGGAGTTAAGTTGTTTGTGAGTTTGTTTCGTAAAACTAACAGGAGAAAGTGTCTAATAGTGTCGAGATGTTAGTTCTTGTAGGGTGCAACAAGTTAGTCAACAAATAATTCACCGTTGCGAGTACCAGCGGCGGCGGATTAAGCGCTTGTTTTTGGTCTGGGAGGAGGTATATTAACTGTTATAATAGTTGGCCAACAAAGAGAAGTATTAGAGAAGTGCTTACGGCGGAAAGAACGTAGTGGGGCGTAGTGAAGCCAGATCAGCTGGGGCGGGCCCCTTTCTCGGTCAGTGGGCGCAGCGGCTGGGTATCAGTATCGGGAATGAGTAGAAAGTATGGAGAAAGAGAATAAGGGAAAAGCAGGAAGCCGAGAGAAAGGCCTCTTTGTGGGTTTTGATGTTGGCAGTAGTTTTATACATTATGCGGTTCTCACTGAAGACAAGGAAATAATATATTCTCCGAAACCAATAATGCACTTTGCCAATCCGCTCGAAGCCATAAAACAGGCTTGGCGGGACGTAATAAAACGATTCAATAAAGAGAAGATAAAAAATACCGCGTTTACAGGAAGCGGAGCAAAGTCCTTTCCAGGCGTTATGGAAAGTTTAACGTATGATTTTGATAGCGTGACAATTCCCAAAGGGGCGGAGTTGGTTAGTCCGGAGGCAAAATATATTTTCCATATAGGAGCAAAGGATGCGTACTTTTTCAACTTAAAGAACATAAATGGTAAGAAGATTATTCAAGAGTGGAGAACAGGAACCAAATGCGGGGGTGGCTCCGGCACGTTAATAGAAAAGCAGTGTAGAAGATTGTTTGAGGGCGAAATTCCTAATCCGGAATTAGAAGATACTGCAATAGCCGGAGACGAAAGGCAAAGAGAAGATGTTATAGCAAGAAACAGGGCGAAACTACAATTAAGACTGGAAAAAATATTTTTTAAAGCGGAAAGTGAAGCCCAAAAGTCAAAAGAGCCAAGTGAGTTTTTAGCAAGATGCGGCGTCGTAATTCAATCTGATTTAATTCATAAGCAAAATGAAGGTGCGAAAAGAGAAGATAATCTGGCAGGACTTTTTAAGACGGTTGCAGGAAATTATAAAATCGATGTTCTTGGGACAAGACGGTTTGAAGAAGGTAAAAATTATAATAGTGCGATAGTAACAGGGGGAGTTTTCACTAATAAGCTTATAAGGGGAAATTTAGAAAATCTCCTTGGAATTTCTATAAGAAGGCCTGAACATTACCATAACATAGCAGCCGTGGGTGCAGCCTTAAAGGGAATAGAAGAAAACAACAGCTTTGTTTTTAATCTTGAACAGCTTGAAAAGGTTGCAGCGTATAGTAGAGAAAAAAGGCAGTTTGCCCCTCCTCTTTTTAAATATCTTGAAAAAGTAAACGAGAAGAACGAGCGCTTGGAAGAAAAAGTACAAGAAGGAACGGAGGTTATAGTAGGTATTGATGGGGGAAGCACGACAACAAAGGGGGCTTTGGTTGAGTTAAAGACGGGAAGACTTCTTGATAAGCTTTACATTAAAACTTACGGCAATCCCGAAGAGTCATTGAAGCGTGTTATAAAATACTTGAGCAGACACAAAGACAGGGTGATTGTCAAGGGGGTCGGTGCTACCGGTTCTGCACGAAGACTCTACGAGAAAATCTTGGTTAGCAAGAAAAAATCTAATGAATTAGCAAAAGCAGGAATAGAAATTACAGATAAAATAACCGATGAAATTACCTGTCATGCCCTTGGCGTCAAACACTACGATTCTGATATTGACACCATTTTTGAAGTAGGCGGCCAGGACATGAAGTTTACCAGTTTTGCCGGGGATGGAACGGTTAAAGAGGCAAAAATGAACTATAGCTGTCAGGCGGGTTCCGGCCAGACTCTTGAAAATATGGCTGACGTTATAAATTTAAATGTAGAGGATTCTTTACAAGAGGCCGGGTTAAAGGCAAGGAGAGTTCCAATAATTGACTCGACTTGCGGTGTTTTCATGGAGATGGATGAAAACCGGCTCATAGCAGAGGGTTTCAATAAAGAGGAGATATCCGCTGCAATACTAAGAGGAACGGCGGCGAGCTATTATTATAAATTTGTTGGCGGCCCTCAGCATGTCGGGGGAAAATGTTCTGCCCAGGGCGGGCCCCCCTTAGGAAAAGCTTTTCTCGCTGCACTTGCGCAAGTTACAGATAAAGAAATAGAGGCATATCCTCATAGGGAAATGTTCGGAGCATGGGGCCAGGCCCTGGACATCATTGAAAACATAAGGCAATTAGAGGAACAGAACAAAAGGTATGAATCTGCCTTCAGGGGCTGGAATTTGGTGGATATGCCTTTTGAGAAACAAAAAATTTCGTGCAGGGAGTTATTAAAAGAGAAATCCTGCGGCGTAAGGGATTGTCAGCTCGAGGTTTTTTCTATTGAAGACGACAAAATAATTACAGGGGGCTTCTGTCCCAGGGGAAATTCCGAGGCAGTTGCGAAACCAAAAACAAATTATGTGGAAAGGTATCATAAGATATATGAAAAACATTTCAAAAGGCAGGGAGACCTGTTAGAAGGCATCTCTTCCGCCGAAATAGATAAAGAGCAAATAAAAACCGTAGGGATTAAGAGGAGCACCGCAACACTTGGAG
>CAZWKM010000101.1:0-7020 GCA_964634165.1 uncultured Pirellulales bacterium
GATGCGTGCAAGGGCGACCTGAAGACGCATTGTGATTTCGACTACGGCGGAACCGCGATAGAGCAGATGCTGCTGGGTCTGGTGGCGTATCGCGTCGGTAAGAAAATCGAGTACGACGGCAAAAGCGGTCGCGTCACTAACAGCGCTGAGGCCAACGCTCTCCTGCGCCGCCGGTACCGCCCGGGCTGGACCCTCAACGGGTAAGGCGACAACTCGTCTTCCAACGTATCAAGGCCCATAATGACATCGTGCATAGACCCCCGTCTTCCGCCTGGTGTGTCGTGGGCTGCATACGTTTTTCCTCGCTGCGAGTCGTAGCAGGCATAAGGAGTCCCAAGGACAGCGGCCACAGAGACACGTGATAAGAGGTGGCACGCTCTGATGTGGCGTACTACATTCTGCTCATCTCTGTACATAGCAGAATCGTTACAATCCTGACATGTATTTTTCGGTAAACTTGATGATATCGTTCATCATCAAGACAGACTGATAAGGGAAAAGGCCGACAGCAGTTTCACCTGAGAGCATAACGAAGTCGGTGCCATCGATAATGGCATTGGCGACGTCGGTAACCTCGGCACGCGTCGGTCTGCTGTGCTCGGTCATATGTTCCAACATCTGGGTAGCCGTAATTACGAATTTTTTTGCGGCATTACATTTTTTTATTATATGCTTCTGGATTATGGGGACCTCATAGATTGGGACGGCAACACCCATATCGCCCCGTGCTATCATTATTCCATCGGAAGCATCAATTATCTTGTCTATGTTTTCTATCGCCCGTCTATCTTCTATTTTCGCTACAAGCCGGCAGTTGGGTAATCCTGGCTTTATAAGTTCGCCTGCTGTAATAACATCATTGGCGTCGCGTACGAATGAAAGAGCGATATAGTCAACTTTGTGTATTACGCCGAACTCGATGTCTTTTTTGTCTTTTTCAGTTATCCCACCGTAGGGCGTCCCTTCCGGGACTTCATATTCAAGGTCAGCATCAGGAATATTTACGCCTTTTCTTTCCCTGAGAACGCCTCCCTCCAAAACCTCTGCCTTTATGCTGTTACCGGAGGTGCTCTTAACACGGAGCCTGAGGTTGCCATCATCAATATAGATAAGCTGCCTGGGCTTTATCCGACCCAGGTCCCCTTTGTAATCAAATGGTATTGTTTTCGGGCCATAGACATTGAGGTCATTGGTCAGCCATACCACTGTTCGCTTCTTTAAGAACTTTGTTTTGGTGCCTTTAAATCGTCCGATTCTGATTCGAAAGCCTTCGAGGTCCTGCATTATCCGAATGCGTCGTCTGTACTTTTTATTTATCCGGCGGACAAGCCTGATGGAATCAAGATGCTGTTTATGGCTGCCGTGCGAAAAATTCAGCCTGACTACATCCAGACCGGCTGCGAACATTTTCCGCAAGACAGTGTAATTGCTGGCGGCAGGGCCTAATGTAGCTATGATTTTCGTTCTGGGCACTGTATCGAGTTTCTCCATGCAAAAGAACCGGACTACATAAACAAACACTATAGAGTATTGTTTGTCAAGCAACCGCTTTAGCTTTTTTTCTTATTTTCCCTCCCCGCTCGGCCTAGGCAGAAGATATGGAACGCCCGAACTATGAGGTGTTGTTAAGAAAATGTAGAAAACAACAAAATAACTGAATATGATGGCTTGACAATGGGCGTTCCATATCGGGGTGATAGAGTGGGTGGCGGGAAATGCTCGCCGCCACGCCGGATGATGGCAATGTAGAGCTAACCATCGTGGGCAGATTCATATCAGGCCAATACTTCTATGGTGCTGATAAAATCAGGATAATTAGTTATTCTGATGATGACTAACCCGGATATTTCACTGGAGTTTGCCGGCGTTCTGCCCGGCCTTTAGCTTACGGCGTTTTTAGTATGTTTTGCATTCCGTATTTAGTGCCGAAGGTGCATCATAAGTAGGCTGAAAAAAAGATTTTTTGCTTGAAAATGAGAAAAAGATGTCGTATGATACTACTTGGCTTATTTTCGGCTATCCGTGAGGAGGGTAGCTAAAAGCGGCACTTTTAGCACTCCTCCCCCTGAATTGCCATAAGCTCAGTAGAGCAATCTCATGTTAGGTAAAAGGGCCGTGAGCATTACGCTTGTAGGTTTTTTTGTTGGCCTGATAGCAGAAAAGATGGTGTAAAATGAAATTTCCTTGTAGTTCTAAAATTAGCTTGGTGTTACCTGGATTTGTCGTCGTCGTGCTCGTTTCCGTCGGACGCGCGAACGCAGAGGAAACCGAGGCGTTACCCCGTTAGGGCGGATATTTTATGCTTTTTTAAAAAGGAGGAACAACAAACATGAAAACCCAAAAAACAACACACAAGATGAAACGCACTGTTTACTCAGGCTCACTGGCCTTGACGCTGGCGAGCATAGTTGCCGCTGCGATGTTTGCATTGCCCACGGTGGCATGGTCACAGCCTACCGAGTGGATGGTATATAACACCGCTAACTCCGGACTGCCGTATAATGGTGTCACTGCTCTTGCTGTTGATGAGGAAGGGACTATATGGATTGGAACTGGTAGGTGGTACGCCTTTGAGGGCGGTGGCCTGGCAAAGTTCGACGGAGAGAACTGGACGGTATATAACACGTCAAACTCCGAGTTGCCAAATGACGATCACTGTGATCTTTCCATTGATGCCGAGGGGAACATTTGGAGCGGAACGGAGGACGGATTAGCCAAGTTTGACGGAGAGAACTGGACGGTATACGGGACATGGAACTCTGGATTGCCAAATGACCAGGTGGGTGCACCTGTCTTTGACGCTGAAGGCGACGCATGGATAGCCACTTTTGGGGGCGGTCTGGCGAAGTTTGACGGTGCGAACTGGACGGTATATAACATAGATAACTCCGGCCTGCCGAATAACAGGATCTGGCCTATTGTCTTTGATGCCCAGGGGAACCTGTGGATTGGGACTTTTGGTGGTGGTCTGGCGAAGTTTGACGGTGCCAACTGGACGGTCTATAACACAGGTAACTCCGGGCTGCCAGATAACATGATTGTTTCCCTTTCCGTTGATGTGCAGGGTAACGTATGGATTGGGACTCTTGATAATGGGCTGGCGAAATTCGACGGCACCAACTGGGTGGTCTATAACACAGCGAACTCCGTACTGCCGCATAACCGCATCTGGAATCTTGCCGTTGGTGCACAGGGTAATATATGGGCAGCGACGAGTGGCGGCCTGGCGAAGTTTGACGGAAAGAACTGGACGGTCTACAACACATCTAACTCCGGGTTGCCGGACAATATGGTCTATTCTCTTGCCATTGATGCTCAGGGAAGCGTATGGATTGGAACTCAGAGTGGCGGTTTGGCCGTCTATCCTGAAGGAGCGGAACCGACCATCGACTTTACCGGCGACGGAAAGATAGACTTCAAGGATTTTTCAAAACTGGCTCAATACTGGCACGAGTATGAATTATCCGTTGACATCGCTCCAATGCCTTTTGGCGACGGGATGGTGGATTTTAAAGATATCGTTGTTTTTGCTGAAAACTGGCTTGCAGGTACGAGGCGGGCGAGTAATCCCGATCCAGCCGATGGCGCTACAGGCATCGGTCTAAACGCTGATTTGAGCTGGACGGCCGGCGTTGATGCCACTTCGCACGATGTGTACTTCGGCACGAGCAGTCCGCCGCCGTTCATACGCAATCAGACTGCTAAAACGTTCGAACCCGGCACAATGACTATACGTACTACGTACTACTGGCGTATCGATGAGGTCAATGCCTGGGGTAAAACCACCGGTATACTCTGGTACTTCACGACTGAGTCGGGCCCACCGCCGCCATAAGCAGTTTGTTACAATCTCATGTTATGTTAAAGGGCTGTGAGTTTACTGCTTGCGGCCCTTTCTTTTTGCTTTTTCAGCTCCGTACTCCAGAGGTTCATAAAGTCCGGCGATTTCACATTCGGGCACTCTCCGCTTGAAAGATATTTTGCTGCTCCTCTATAAAATTTGACAACAAGCAGCGAGACGTGTTATATTACGGAACTCTAAAAAGTTTGCCCGGGGAAATGCTTGTTAAATCCTCGGAGAACTTACAGTGTGAGTGAAGGGCACATTGAGGGCCTCCCGTTCTGCAGTGCGTTAAAATGGGGGCTATGGGCAAAATGAATTAGTAGCGTTATTTGGAGGTATCGCCTATCACAACGGAGCAAGGCGTGGTATAACGAGAGCGTGAGCAAGGAAATTAACTTTAAATTGAGAGGTAGATTATGAAAAAAATATCAATTGGCTCATGGGCTTATACGATAGGCCCTTATGAGAAGAATCCGGTACAGTGGGATGAAGTAATCAAGAAGGTGGCTGAATTAGGATTCGACGGGATTGAGTTAGGCGGCTTCCCGCCGCACCCGAATCCGGACAAACTGCCAAACAAAGAGCAGCGAGATGCCTGCAGGAAACAAGTGGAGGATTTGGGTCTTGCCTTTTCGGGTCTGGCAGCGGATTTGTGGAGCCAGCACCTCATCGATACGGATGACAATTCGGCATATCTTGAAACATTCCGCAAGAATCTGCAGTTCTGCGTTGATGTCGGGATTCCGGCCATTCGCGTGGACACGGTTCAGCCGCCGACCATTTTCGATACGGTCGATGCGGATACGGCGTTGAAGCGGGTGGTCGATACGTGGAAGATTTGTGCGGCTGATGCGGCCGACGCCGGTGTGCGTATGGCGTGGGAGTTCGAGCCGGGCTTTGCGTTCAATAAGCCGTCGGATGTTTACCGGATTCTCGAAGAGATACCGAACAAGAATTTCGGTCTGATGTACGATGCCTGTCACGCTTATATGGTGGCGTGCACGGGCGCACGTCAGCCGGGCGAGAAGGAGATTCTGCCGGGCGGGATACTTGAGCTGACCCGGAAGCTGCGCGGAAGAATCAACCACATCCACCTGATTGATTCCGACGGCACGCTCCACAATAACGAAACATCGACCCACGCGCCTTTTGGCGAGGGCAAGATAGATTTCGACGAGCTGATGCCTGAACTGGCCAAGAATGATATGGGGCACGACTGGTGGACGATTGATTTGTGCTTCTGGGCGGACGCGTGGAAAGTAACAGAGCAGTGCAAGAAGGCGGTGGACGAGCTAAATCAGAAGTATGGTTGATAAAGTGGGCCTGAATCTATCAGGCAAGGAATTTTAGGAGTGGACTTATGAAGAAAAAACTAAACGTAGGATTGATTGGATGCGGCTTTATGGGCAAGGCCCATTCGAACGCATATCTCAAGTTGAACAAGTTCTTTGACGTCGGGCATGAAATGGTGATGAAGTGCGTCTGTGACAGCAACGAAAAGAAGCTCAAGGCGTTTGCGGAGAACTGGGGCTGGGAAAGTACAGAGACCGATTGGCGCAAAATGGTTGCGAGGGATGATATTGACCTGGTTGATATCTGTACGCCTAACAACACGCACCACGACATTGTATTGGCTGCTGCTGCTGCGGGTAAGATGATTGCTCTGGAGAAGCCGTTGTCGATGGATGCTGAAGAGGGCGTTCCGATGGTCAAAGCGGTGGAGAAGGCGGGCAAGCCGAATATGGTCTGGTTCAATTATCGTCGTGTTCCGGCGGCGGCGCTGGCGAAGCAGATTATTGACGAAAGCCGCATCGGGCGCGTCTTCCATTACCGTGCCAAATACCTGCAGGACTATACCATCAGCCCGGACGTTCCACAAGGTGGCGATGCCCTCTGGCGTTTGGATGCGAGAGTGGCCGGCAGCGGTGTAACCGGTGATTTGCTTGCGCACTCTATCGATATGGCTACGTGGTTTATCGGCCCCATCTCTACGGTCTGTGCAATGACCGAGACCTTCATCAAGGAAAGAGCAATGCAGGACGAGCCGGGCAAGGTAATGCCGGTGACGATTGACGATGCTTGTGCTTTTCTTGCCCGATTCGAGAACGGAGCATTAGGGACATTCGAATCGACGCGCTATGCGTGCGGGCGGAAGAACCAGAGCACGTTCGAAGTCAACGGTGAGAAAGGCTCGGTGGCCTTCGACCTTGAGACGGCCCACGAGCTGGACTACTTCGACCACAGCGACCCGGTCAGTGTTCGCGGGTGGCGTACGATTCAAACGTGGGATTCGAAGCACCCGTATATGAAGAACTGGTGGGTGCCGGGGTGCGGGATTGGATATGAGCACTGGCATATCAATACCTTAGCCGATTTCGTCAAGGGAATCGAAAAAGGCGAGAAGACTTGTCCCGACCTTAAAGATGCATTGGCGACGCAGTACGTCTGCGACGCCGTGCTCGCTTCTGCCAGGAACAAAAAATGGGAGACAATTAAAAAACCATAAGAACAAGAGGGCACAGGTAACTTGTAACTTGTGCCCTTATGACTTATGCACTTTACTTATAGATTAAGGAGAATTTATGTCTGCTAATTCTATTGCGAACAAAGCACTTGAGCAGGGAAAAGGAATTGTCCGCCTGGCGCCGAACTGGGTGCCGCGTTCTTTTTGCGTGCCGGGCCGGCGTATCAAACTGCATCCGGATGACTATTACAAGCTGGGCGGTGAACGTGGTGGTATCGATGAACGCTGGTTTGCGTCAACCACTCCGGCAGACAACGGGCCACTGACCTCGCCGAATGAGGGTCTGAGTTTCATTGTCTTTGAGGACAATGGAAAAGTCGAAAAAGTGCTTCTAAAAGATGCAATTGATGAACTCAAAGGCGAAATTATCGGTGACAGACTATGGAACGAACACAAGCGCTGGCCGATGTACTCAAAGTTCTTCGATAATAAAGGCGCTTTGCCTCATCATATACATCATCGTGACAAACATGCAAAGTTGACGGGTCAGCTGGGCAAGCCCGAGGCCTATTACTTCCCCCCTCAGGCAAACAACTACGGAGGTGATTTCCCTTATACCTTCTTCGGCCTCCAACCGGGCACAACCAAGGAACAGGTCCGCCAGTGTTTGGCTGACTTTGAGAAAGGCGACAACAAGATCACGAATCTTTCC
>CAZWKM010000102.1:0-6952 GCA_964634165.1 uncultured Pirellulales bacterium
TTTCATCTCCAAGAGATTTGCCAAGCGCCCAGATAATAGTCGGATAATCGCCAATGGCCGGCACCACATCTTCTCCCTGGTCGCTATTAAGTAAATCCCAGGCGTCTTCCTTCGAAGCCGTCTCAATTGTGTCAATGAATCCGAAAGCGCCGCGGAGCTGTAATTGCTCCGGCTGCACGCCGATTAGACGCGGCCTCTGCGCCCGATTCAAATTAAAACAGCTCGCATCGTCACCATCATGCACACGCAACTGAACTATCTTAACACCAACAAGCCCGTTATCACCCAGAGCCACCGATTGACGCCCGGCCTTGCTGTTCAAATCATGTAAAATTCCAATGGCCGATTCGCCATATAGCGCAAAGCCCCCCGTCCCTGAATTCCGCCTTTGGGCGTGGGCCAAAGGGTCGCGTCTGTTTGCTCCCACCGCAATAACCAGAAAGACCCCGCACGCCAGCAGAGCCACAACCGCCAGGCTTCGCCCGCTTCTCCTCGTTGAATTTCGCAATCCCAAACCAGCCAGTGATTCCATAGGCCTGGTCGAACCGCCCGCCACTATCCTTAATAGCGCGTGAGTTATTCCAAGCCCGGCAATCAAGAGCAATGCCCCCGCTGCAAAAAACGCCCAGGCCACGGCACCACTTTCACTTGTCGCCATAACGACAAGCAGCACTGCCGCTCCAACTGCTGCCACTGCCGCTACGGATAGCCCAATCCTGCCCTTGGCGAGTAGTCCGGCTGCAAGAAATTGCCAACGCAGGTCTCCAGCAAGAAGCTCGCGTGCCGGCCGAGACACCTGTTTACGCAAAGTAAACCATATTGCAATCAGAGAAACAGCTACTGACACTAACGCGCCCACAAATAAGGTAGATGGTTTCGCATAAAAATGTATCATCGAACCACCCACCGCATCCTGCCATACGGTTGCAAGCCCATAAATCATTACCTTATTATACAGCAGAGCTACCGCGGCGCCTGCAATCGCCCCAAGCACGGCCAACGCTGCGCCTTCAAGCAAAAACAGCCGCCTTATCAACTTCGGCGAAAACCCAACCGCCTGCAGCATTCCAACCTGTTCGCTGCGGCTCTCAACACCGAATACAAAAAGAAGAGCCATCAACACCAAAGCCGCTGCGATAAGAAACATACTGAGGCCGAGGAAAAGCCAACGAAAATCAGTCGCTTCACTCCCCGCCTTTATGCCGCGAGCCCACACAGGCTGAAAATAGAGTCCTACAGAAGCAGGGTCAACCGCGCTCAATAGTCTATCAGCTATAAGCTGCTTTGACTCATTGCTCCGTGGGTATCGCACCGCCGTCAGGTTTCCATACCTGTTAGCCCAGATAGCTTGACCGGCCTTGAGTGTAACAAACGCTTTTGGTGTCCCCCGATATTGGTCCCAATAGTCCTCATCTATCGGGCGTATCCTGTTAAGGTCAATCGGAATGCCCGGCTCCCAATCTCTGCAATTCTCCACCTCTACCAAGCCGGGAAAATCAGGCATCAATTCGGGGTCCACCACCGGGCCTTGCATAGGCAGTATTTGCCGAACCCGAAAACTGCTCTTCTGCTCTACGAGTTTCCTCATCGGTCCGATGACGAAATAAGTAAGGTCAACCAAATCCCCTTCTTTCGCCTCAAGGTCATCGGCAAGCCACTGATTAATCAGGATTTCGTCATCCTGCATATTCATCGGGATAAGGGCGTTGGCATCTGCCGCCCGCCCCATAGCTGTTACCATCGAATACGGGGTTGTCCTGTCGCCCAAACGCAATTCATTGACAAAATAGGTCAAGACTCCTACAGCGCCGCCTGCCGCATTCATCGCGGCTTGCCCCAAAGACTCGTCAATGAATATGCGGCTGCTGCGTATCTCAAGCACTCCCTGTTGGTCTAACTCGCGAAGCTCAAGGGACGCATCAGCAAGCTGCCAACATTTCCTGACAGCAACATTGGCCTTTTCAACCGTTATACTATCCTTTGCACTCGCAGCGACTAACAACATATTGGCCTGTGCGGTGCGGTCGAGTTTTTCCTGCAGCCATTGCATCGGCACATAGACATTCAATGGGGCAATTTGATTTGCCTGCAAGCCGAAACGACCAAATTCTGATTTCCCGGCAATCGCTCTTACCTCAGCCCGAAGAAAAATCGACAAATCCGAATCCGGCATCAGGGGAACATCTCTGGGCATCAAACCGGGTCTGTCAATTCGCAGCACAACCTCATCCCCAACTCCAACCTCAAGCTTTGCCGCCAGCGGCTCATTTAAGACAATCCCCTCGCTCCAATCATCACCAAAAGGATTTCCCCCCGCTCCAACTGTAAAAAAACGCTCGTCGACGCCGAGCACCTGTATTCTGTTTGCGCGCTTTGAGCCATTGCTATTGGCAATCAGGCCCCGCAACTGCAATAGAGGCGCGACGGTTGTATTCAACTCTGCCGCCAGCTCATTTGCGAGCCCGGCTCTAAAGAACCTGTTCTGTGCAGCAATAGCCAATTGCGCTCTCCCCAGGCGAGCTGTTACCATCATCTTAAGACTGTAACGCACCGAATCACCTACAACCAGCGCACCTGTCAGGACAGCAGTACTCACCATAACAGCCAAGCAAACGGCGAGGTTTGTCCTCCAATAAAAGCCAAGACTTCTTTTAACAAGTCTCAACAAACTCATCTCAGGCCCGCCTATCTTTCAACACACCATTGCTCAATTCCAACACCCGCTCCATATACCCGGCGAGCTTATCCGAATGTGTTACGACAATCAATGTAACCGCTTCAGTGCGGTTCAACTCAACCAGAAGCTCTGCTATGTTTTCCGAGGCGTCCTTATCGAGTGAGCCGGTCGGCTCATCAGCAAGCAGCAGCTTAGGCCCATTAATCAAAGCTCTGACAACCGCTACGCGCTGGCGCTGCCCTGCTGAAAGTTCGCCCGGCCGATGCAGCAACCAGTCTTTAAGTCCCAAACGGTTCAGCAGAGCAATCGCCCTTTCCTGAACCTCTTTTTTCGAGACGAGCTTTTTGTCCACAATCGTCGGCACCAGGACATTTTCGAGAACCGTGCACTGAGGCAAAAGATGATGCAACTGAAAAACGAACCCGATTTCCCTGTTGCGGATTCTCGCAAGCTCGGTCTCATCCAACTTGCCGAGGTCCTTACCGTCAAACAATACCCGCCCCGCAGTGGGACGGTCCAGGGCACCAATAATGTTAAGCAGCGTGCTCTTGCCGCTGCCCGAGGGCCCGACTATGGCAACGGATTGGCCCTTCTGGACTTTTAGCGTTATGTCCTTCAAGACACAGAGGCCGACAGTGCCCCCCGGTGACGGGTAATTTTTTGCGACATTAACGAGTTCGAGCATAATTATCCTCACCTGGCAATTGTTCAGGGTTCCCATTTTGCAATAAGTCGCAAAATGGGGTCCCTATTGACTATTGAAAAATAGTAAATAGTCAATAGTAAATTAGGGCGAGCGCCCGGCAGCAAAAGCATACACATAACCATCGTCGCTGCCGACAACAACGATTCCGCCGGCGACAGCAGGCGATGAAGTAACGGGCTGGCCAATTTCATACGACCACACTTCACTGCCGTCGGAAAGGCGTATTACATAAAGGCGCCCGTCTTCGGCGCCGACAACCACCTTATCGCCACAAATAACGGGTGAACTATCAACTTCACCCAGTGCCTGATATGTCCAGACTACCTTTCCGTCATTGCGACCGATGCAATGGAGGCGATTGTCCTGTCCTCCGAACACAACCACGTTCCGGCCAACTGCGGGCGAAGAAAAGAAAGGATAATCGGCGTCCGTATATCTCCACACGATTTCGCCGGTGGCAATATCAGCATTGAGGAATACATTATCGTAATTGCCTACGTACACTTGTCCCTCGAAAATAGCTGCAGAAGCCGCGATGAATGAACCGGCATCAATTTGCGTTACCTCACTGCCGTCAGCGACGGCCACTACGTGAATCATCGCATCACAGCCGCCAAAAATCACCTTTCCCTCACCGACCGCAGGCGACCCATTTATATAGCTGTCCGTTTCGTATGTCCACACAACCTGGCCATTTGCCGAATCCAGGCAATACAACTTATTGTCATAGCTGCCGACAAGTATCCAGGTCCGCTGACCATCCGGTGAGCGCGTCCAATTAGCAGCGCCAAGAATCTGTGCGTCCGTCTCATATTTCCATTTAAGCGAGCCGCTTTTTGCGTCAATCGCATAGAGAAAAGTGTCCGATGACCCCACAAAAACTGAACCATCAACCACACAAGGTGCCGCCTCTACGGCATCACCGGTTTTGTAAGCCCATACCCTGCCCCCGGTTCTCAAATCGATTGCATAGATATTTCCGTCGTCGGAACCGATAAAGACCAGACCATCGTCGATTGCCGGCGATGACTTAATTGCACCATCAGTTTTGAATTTCCAAACAAGCGCCATCGAATCCGGCAAAGCCCCCGGCGCTCTGCCCAGAAGGCTCTGTCCACCGCGAAACATAGGCCAACTGCTTCCGTCCTCAACCAACACTACTTTTGGGCGCCTGTCAGCCGGAACTCTTTCCTTGCCGTCAAATTCAAGTCGGCCAATTATCACCACTGCGAGGATTATGCAAACCCCTATGGCAATAACAACTACCAAAATAATATTACTCACACCTCTCATAGGTAATTCACATCAGCCCTAATCGATCTGTATAAGCTCATAATCGGTGCTGCCCAGGCCGATACGCTCTCCGTGCTCAATCTGGTAACGAGGGTCAAGCTTATCATTGTCCAACAGCTCGGCAATTGTTTTGCCACTTCTGGTCTGGACCAGGTCTATTGACGCCTTATCCACGGCTACAGGGTCGGCTGAGGCAACTATGCCAACATCATCCACAATTTTGGGCATATTCCGGCGGTTGAAACAGTCACATCCGTCTGTAACGGAAATAACAAAATTAAAAAATGCTATCCGGCCCTGCTTGCCCTTTACGACACCCAGTGCATGCTCAGCAATGTTCTTTTGCAGTATCTGGTCCTCAGCGCCCCAGTCAAATTTAACAGCACCAAACCTGCATACAGCCAGGCACTCGCCACAGCCGAGACACTTTTCCCGGTTGATATGTGCCTTAACATCATCGATGGTAACTGCATCAGCCGGACAGTGGTCGAAACAATCTCCACAACGGGTGCAATCGTCGCTGACGCTGGGCCTCATGGCCGCGTGCTGTCTCATCTTACCCTTCCTGCTCGCACAGCCCATCCCCAGCGTCTTGAGGGTAGCCGCCGCACAGGCAGCGGGATGCCCTGTAAAGTGGGCAATCGAAAGAATCGACTGGCACCTTATGATATCGTACGCAATGAAAACATCCTTGTTCAGCTCACCGTTGATTTCCACAGCGGTCTCAGCGGTCCCAAACAGCCCGTCAGGAGCAATAAACGGTATTCCAAGCCCCGCGATATCAAAACCATGCTCACCGGCCAAAATGGCATGGTCGATTGCATTTCGCCTCCGACCGGAATACAAAGTGCTCGTATCAGTAACGAAAGGCCTGGTTTTCAACGCAAGCAGCTCCTGCACCAGTCCTTTAATGTACGATGACTTTAAGTAGGTATTGTTGGGTGCCTCCCCAACGTGAACTTTAACTGCGGTAAAATCGCCCTGCTTAAAGCAGCTTGCAAAGGCGCCCGCCTTAAACAGCTTGCGGGCCTTTTGGGAAATTATTTCTTCACCGTCACTAACACCGGCTTTGATGAAAAATACCTTTGCACTCATAAAAAAATCACATAATCCACGATTGCATCGTATGCTCTTACTGGGGCCTCCTCGGGTATATATTCGTCAATGCTCTGCGCAAAAAGTACGCTTTGTCTTCGATCTCCGCGTCGATATGCCATAACAAAATCCCTTTCATTTGGTAGCCCTTATTATAACATATCGGCCCAAATACACAACCAACTTCGACTCCTTAATTGCGACACAACCTGAATGTCGGGGGTTGTCATCCCCGCGTAGGGGCAACCCCATGTGGTTGCCCGGATATGCTCAATCCCAATCATCGATAATCATTTGAAAAGGTAGGGTGTGCACCGCACACCATTTTTCTATTTAATGTCATTGCGAGGCCTGCAGAGCAGGCCGAAGCAATCTCAATCCCAACTAAAAACCTTGTCCCGAGCGCAGTCGAGGGATCGCACTTAAAACTCAAAATTATCTCCCCCCCTGTCATCCCGACCGGAGCGGTGCGCAGCACCGCGCAGCGGAGGGATCTGGCCTCCGAATGTAATCTTCCCCACATTTACGCATTAACGCATCCACTCATCAACGCTTTTACTTGCTCACGGGCCACGAGACACTTCCTCAGCCTGCCCTGAGCGGAGTCGAGAAATCTGGCCATCGCATGTAATTAATCCCCCATTGTCATTCCTGCGAAAGCAGGAACCCAAATTGTTAGCCCCCGTCAATGGGGGGGTTGTCATTCCTGCGAAGGCAGGAATCCATTAAAATGTCATTGCGAGGCCTGCAAGGGTGCCCGTCAAGATTGTAGGTAGATTTTTTGGGCCGTTAGCTATGGTTTCTCCGTTAATAACGCCCACTACACCGCTGTCATTCCCGCGAAAGCGGGAATCCACAGTTCCCAGGAACCACCCATGTAACCCTGTAAGCAAAAGAAGCGGGTTTTTACCTACAAAGATGACGTGCACCCGGCCTGCAGAGCAGGCCGAAGCAATCTCAATCTCAACTCAAAACTAAACACTTAAAACTCAAAATTATCTCCCCCCCGCTGTCATCCCGACCGAAGTCCACCGCAGGTGGACGAAGCGGAGGGATCTGGCCACAGAATTAAATAAACCTACCGACCCGTCATTCCTCCGTCCTCCGTCTTCTGTCCTCTGTCCTCAGTCCCTGTCATCCCGACCGAAGTCCACCGCAGGTGGACGAAGCGGAGGGATCTG
>CAZWKM010000103.1:0-2061 GCA_964634165.1 uncultured Pirellulales bacterium
ATTGATTAATGATTATTTCACTATGAACTACGAACTACGAACTAAACATAAGGGGTTTACCTTAGCTGAGGCGATGATGGCAACCGTCGTGTTGGGTATTGCTGCGGCCGGGGTGCTGCTTCCATTTGCAAGCGGTGCGGCGGTTCGGGCTGAAGGTATGCGCAGGACCTTAGGCGCCAGGTTAGCAGGCGATTTGATGGAGGAGATTATTAGTGCACCGTTCGACCAGATACTGCCCGGTTATGATGGATATGCTGAGCCGCAAGGCCAGGTAAAGGATGTGAGCGGGACAGTATTTACTGATTCAAATTATGCCAACTTCAGCAGGGATGTAAGCTGCGCGTATGTTCGTGTGTCGCAGGAAAGCGAGACGGGAGAGCTAAAATTTATTCGCGTTACGGTGCGAGTGTATTACAGCGGTAAACAGATTGCGATTATAAATCGGCTTATAGGCAATTGATTGTTAAAGCGAGATACGAGATGCGGATTACGAGATACGAGAATGGTTTTACGCTGGTCGAGCTGCTGGTTGCTCTGGTTGTTACAAGCTTAATTTTGACTACAGTAGCTACGCTGGCTTACGCTCTGGGGACGGCAAATGAGACAGGCGACGATACGAGCCAAAAGCAGGCGCAGGTGCGCTATGCGACGCTCAGGATTTCGGAGCTGATTCGGCACTGCAAACTCATATGCGGGACGGCCGGCAATGATTTGGCTGTTTGGCGAGCCGACGACAATGGCAATGGGGAGATTAACCCGCAGGAGCTGGTCTATTTAGAGACGGGGCAGGGTCGAGGTCACGTCCAATTGTTGGACTTTCCTTCTGCTGCGAACTGGCGGGTTACGTTGAGCAGTATTCTGGGCGGGACGGCCAAGCAGGAGTTGATACTTATTTGCGACGAGAGGCAAACGAAGCTGGTGCCGGAATGCAGCAACGTTCAGATTGTGCTGGACTCACTACCGCCGTGGAGTAAGTCCGTAAGTGTGTCTTTCGACTTAGTTGAAAATGGAATTGTTCGTCAGTATCAGATAAGCGCTGCACTTCGCGGCTGGGCGGGACATCTGCTCGATACTGACGGAGATAGTATTTTAAGCGATGATGATTAAACTATGAACGATAGAAGAAATAAAATCAATAGGCGAGGGGCGGCACTGCTTGTTGTCCTGTTTGTTGTTATGGTAGCAACGATTCTGTCGCTGGGTTTTCTGTCACGAAGTGACGTCGAGCTGGCCTGCGGCGGGAATATGATACTGCGAACGCAAATGGATTATTTAGCTGAATCAGGGCTGGAGCACGCCAGAGGATTGATACTCAATCCGCAGGATGTTGGCTCAGAATATTGGGCGGGAGATGTGAGGCAGCAGTTGGTGGCAGGCACCGATGATTACTATGATGTCAATGTGGTTAAGCTTGGTGAGTGTAATTACCAGATAGTCTGCGATGCGTACAGGGAAAAGAATGGAGAAAAGATCGGCCGCAGCAGTCTGGAGGCGGAGCTTCGGCTTGACCCGTGCATCGCATACTGGGCGGGGACAGATGCGACAATCTGGCAGGGGATTACGATTGCCGGTGACGTTGATTGCAACGGTGTCCTAACGAACAACGGCGCAATCAATGGTGATGTGTTTGCGAACGGATTTAGTGGAAACGTGCCTTTGGGGCAGCAGAAACCGCTGACGGACATATCACTCCAGTGGCCTCCGGTTACGGTAGCGGATTTTATGTCGCATTATTCTGTGCAGGCCATAGGTGCCAGTCTGTCAGATGATACGTTTGGCCCTTACAATCCTGTACGAGTGTGTTATCGCGGTAGCGGCAATGTTGAGCTGAACAGCAATGTCCAGATTTATGGTATGCTGGCCGTTGAGGGTAATTTAACTATACGGGGAAATGGAAATGTTATCACAGCAGGGAAGAATTTGCCGGCCCTTTTAGTGACCGGAGACCTTAAAGTAGAAAACGGCGGCGGGCTGGATATTGATGGACTTGCCATCGTTGAGGGGGAGGTGCAAGTCAGTGCGGGACCTGCCAATCTTAACATAATCGGCGGGCTGTTTACC
>CAZWKM010000103.1:2161-6920 GCA_964634165.1 uncultured Pirellulales bacterium
AACCGCGCTCTGGACCCAAACGAAATCTACCCACCAATTGATGGGCTGGCCGGACTTGTCGGACACTGGAAACTGGATGAAGATGGCGGCAGTAATGTTAGCATAACCGCCGCGCCGTCAAGGACGGCTATTGTGGTTTGGCCGGGCGGTGTCGCGGAGAACTGGGGCTCGGCTGCAGGAGCATTTTTTAGAAGTATCAAAAGAAAATGAAGCCGGTTTACAGAGCATAATGATAGGACTTAAACGAGAAGTGCTTATCGGCCTTTATACACAATACGAAGAAAAATCCGAAGTAAGTTAATGACATCAATCACATACCCCGGCACCGTCGGACATCGAAATAGTTCGATGGTTTCAGTCGTATTATTTTGACGATTGTACCAATTTTGTCGGTATTAACCGTAGATAGGTAATAGGAATGGCAATTATATCACTTTTGGTGCGCGTGGAAAACTCAAGGCAGATGAGAAAACCGGACGGTATATGCTCGCCTGGACAGGTCTTAAACGTTAGAGAGCGCAACGGCTTGTTTGCATTAGGCGACCGGCCGGTAAAGATGAGCACGGAAGGAGACGAAGAAAGAACAGAGGAATGGGTTCATATATGCCAGGATAGAGAGATAAGGTCGGTGAGAATGTTAGCTCATAGTTCAGAGTTAGTAGTTCGCAGTCTGTCCCATAAAAGCTGCATTCGTAGTTTTACTATGATAGAGATTCTAATTGTGGTTGTGATAATCACGATAGCAGCGATGGTGGCGATACCGATGATGACTTCGGCAGCCAGTATGCAGATTCGGTCTGCGGCAAATATGATTGCCGCGGACCTGGAATACGCCAAAAGTATGGCAATCAGCAGGGGACAAAATTTTTCGGTGGTGTTTGATAAGACAACAGAGAGTTACAGCATAAAGAATCAAGACGATGTCATAATATCGCATCCTGTGAAAAAAGGGTTCGATTACACGGTAGATTTTCGAAATGACGGCAGGCTGAACAAAGTTGATATTGTTGACGTTGATTTCGATGCTACCAGCGAGATTAAATTTGATTATCTCGGAAGTCCATACAATGGCAGTGACACTCCTTTGAATAGTGGCGTTATCAGCCTGCAAGCGGGTGGGACGACCACGACGATTACTGTGGAGCCCGTTACGGGATTCATATCGATTGAGGACTGACGGGAAGAACGTAAATGATAAGCTGGAAATTGAAAAGTCGAGGTTTGCGGCCGATAGGACTGGACATAGGTCATAACTCTGTCAAGATGATTCAACTGGTCAGAAACGGGGGGCAGATGAGAGTCCTTGCGGCAGATAAAGTTCGCGTTGACTCCGGTATAGACGGTGATGGGGAAGAAAGAAGAAGCTTTGTCATTTCGGCGATAAAGCGGATGCTGGCGGAGGGTAACTTTCGCGGGCGAAATGTTGTCTCGTGTTTGCCGAATGACAGATTGAAAATAACGAGTTTGCGATTAGCAGAGGCGGAGGACGAGAAAATCGGGCAGGCCCTGAGAAAAGAAGCTGCCCAGCGTTTCGGATTGGACCCGGATAAGGACGTAATTAACTACGTGCTTGCCGGCAATGTTCGACAGGGTGATGAAATTAAGAATGAGCTGATATTGTTTGCAGCAGATAATGAAACAATAAAGAGCCACATTGGGATGCTTGAGGAAGCCCGGCTCAGACCGGTGGGGATAGATACGGTTCCGTGTGCGCTGTTCAGGAGCTTTGAGAGGTCGCTGCGGCGTCAGGAGGATAGAGAGCAGACGGTGGTTTTTGTGGATGTTGGAAGCCGGTTTACCACCGTGGTGTTCGGCCGTGGAGGAGAAATTAGCTTTGTTAAACAGATACCGATTGGTGGAGAGAAATTTAATCGGGAAATCGCAGCAAGATTAGGTATTAACATCAACGAAGCTGAGATGCTGCGAGGCAAGCTGAGAATGGAACGGTCGATAAGTGCTGAAAGAGGTCTTTGGGCACCGGTGTCAGGCTCGACGGAACAGGACAGCAGTGTTCCTGTTTTGCAGGGAGGGCAAAATGGCGTCCCTCTCGATGCATCGACACGACAGGTTATGGTTGATGCAGTAGGGGTAGTTGCCGAAGAGCTGGCAAGAGAGATATCACTGTGTTTTAGATATTATACGGTGACATTCAGGGGCAAGCGTGTGGAGCGAGCGGTTTTCACCGGCGGGGAGGCATACGAAAATATTTTGCTTAACGTTTTGAGGCGCCAATTGACGGTTGAGATTGAGGTGGCTCAGCCGTTGAAGGGCTTTGATATGATGAATATAAATTTTGATAGTGACAGGCGAGGTCTGCTTTGTGAGTGGGCGGTAGCCGTGGGGCTCAGTCTTAAGGACCTGGACGGAGATAATTGATTTATGAGAGAAGTTGATTTTCTTCCAAAATGGTATACGAGCGGAAAGCGGCGGCAGGTTAGTTATCGCACACAATGCGTCGCTCTGGGCGGTGTATTTGTGGTGATGGTGGTGTGGAGCCTTGTCGCCACTCACTCGATTTCAAAAGCCACGGCAGAGCTTGTTGAGGGGACGGCGAAACAAGCGGAAGTGGAAAGTACATCGCGAGAATTAGCCAGGATTAAAAGCGAAGTAACAAGGTTGCAGAAAAAAGTGAAATCTATAGAAGAAATTGATTCCAAAATTGATGTCGCAGGCGTTTTAGCCGAGATAAGCTTTTTGATTGATGAAAAGATAGTACTTAACAAGGTGGAATTCGGCGCCGAGAGGTTTGCAGGCAAACAAGAGGGCAAATCTGGCAGCGGTTCTGCCGTAAGAGTAGCTCGAGCTAAGTTTGGCGGGAAAGGCGCACCATTGCCGGGTGATGTCAGATTTAAGGTGGTGATAGGCGGGGTGGCGGCAGATGTGGGCGACGTAGCAGCGTTGATATGCAAGCTGGAAGATTCGACGTATTTTTGTCAGGTTTATCCATCGTTTTCACGAAACAGGAAGATAAAAGTGAGAGCCGGAGAAGATTTGCAGGTAAGTGAGTTTGAGATAAGCTGCTATCTGGCGAATTATCGTGAGGGGTAAAGAGTAAAAAATGCTGTTTCGAAAAAGACAACAAATAGTGATATGCGTTGTAGCTGGAGTAATGGTGGGTGGTTTTGTGTTGTTTCGGTATCTGCCTTTACAGAAAAGAATAAAGGCTGTCGGGCAGAAAAGAGCTGCACAGACACTTGCTATTACTAAAGCATGGCGCCAGAGCGAACAACTGCCGGTACTCAAAGAGCAATTGCTGAAACTGCAAACGGCAGTTGGAAACCATGAGGCAAATATACCCGCGCAAATGGCCCTTGGTATGTTTTTGCACAAAATCGCTAATTTGATGAATGAACATCATTTAAGAGAGCAAGTGATTGTGCCCGGTAAGGAAATAGAGGCGAATGAATTGAAATGCATACCGGTGAATATGCAGTGTAAAGGAAAATTGAAGCAGATATTCGAATTCTATAGACGAATGCAGGGACTGGACAGGCTGGTTCGGATTGAGCAGGTGAAACTTGTGAACGATAACGATTTCAGCGGCGAAGTGAGTATGCAGACAAAGGCGTTCATTTATTACAGGCCGGAGGCCAGGCAAGGATAAGGGCGCCCCAAACGCAAAAAAGAGTTTGAGGACCCTTGAGAAGATATGAAGCAGAATGTGAGAAATGATGGTAAGGGAGCCAATAGGCTTTTTAGCCGATTTGCTGCAGAGAAGAAAAAGGGCATTGTGGCATTGTGCTTGATTGGACTGATGGGCTTTATGTGGGTCAGGGTGCTCGTGAGAAAGACGCCGGAGAGCGCTGAGGCGGCAGTGGGACAAGAGGAGGTGAAGCCCAATACATCTGAATTAAAAATATCTTTTATAGAGCTGCCGGAAGTTGCAGGCCGCAATGATGCACTTACGAGGGACTTTTTTGCCGCAGACGACTGGCAGAGCTTTATGAGTGGTGGAGAAGTGAGTGTCGTTTCAAGAAATGGTGATGAAGAGATAGCTAGGCGAGTTGCAAAGAAACTAAAACTGGAGGCAACAGCGTTGGGCAAAAATCCCCAGGCCTTTATCAATGATAAGCTGTTAGCCGTGGGGGACAAATTGCTCGTCGCCGACGGAGTCGATACGTATGAATGTGAAGTAGTTGGAATTGAAGAAAAGACGGTGTTTATAAGATGTGGAGAAGTGGAAATAACGTTGAAACTTACACAGGCGTCAATAACTGAGTATTGAAAGAAACATTAAAAAGAATCAACAACTAAATAGTCAATAATCAATAAAAAAAAGGAGCTAAATTATGTATTGTGAAAAAAAATCAAGTTACAAAATCAAGAACAGAAAAGATTTGTTCGTATGGGGCTTTGTATTGGCTGTGATGGCAGCGATTGCAGTTGGCGGCGCTGGACAAGGCCCGATTGAGGCCGGTGCCAATGAAGGTATTGAGCCGGCAGGTGTTGACTTAATCGCAGGTGGGAAGATTCAGTCGATTAGTTTCAATAAGGATTTGAGAATCCAGGATGCACTTCGGTTTTTGGGGGGTCGGTATCAGAAGAACATTGTGCCTTCGCCGAGAGTTGACGGGGTATTGGGGTTTACGAGCCTTTATGATGTAACCTTCGAAGAAGCTATGGACGCGATTCTGGGTGCGAACTTCAAATACGAGCAAAGAGGGCAGCTAATCAAGGTATACACCAAAGACGAATACGACAAGATTAAAGAAGACGAGAGCCGAATGATACACAGGGTCTTCACCTTGTACTACATCAC
>CAZWKM010000104.1:0-6916 GCA_964634165.1 uncultured Pirellulales bacterium
TCGCAGGAATTTGTAGAGCTTGAGCATAAGCTTGATGCGATAAGAGAAAAGCCGGCTGTAACCCGGGACGGCGTGCAGGTAACATTGTTGGGCAATATTGAGTTTCCGGACGAGGCGGAGCTGGTTTTGCAAAAAGGAGGAGAGGGCATAGGGTTATACCGGACGGAGTTTTTATATCTTAACAGGCCGACCGAACCTACGGAAGAGGACCATTATCAAGCTTATGCTGAAACCGTCGGTGTTTTTGAGCATCGGCCCGTGATAATAAGGACCGTGGACCTTGGGGCGGACAAATATACCCAGAGCAGGCGTTTTGCACCTGAGCCGAATCCGTTTTTGGGGCTTCGGTCCATCAGATTTTGTCTGCAGAACCTTATGATGTTCAAAACACAGTTGCACGCGATTTTGCGGGCGTCGGTTCTCGGTGAGGTCAAGGTAATGTTTCCGCTGATAACGAATATTCAGGAGCTGATGCAGGCAAAGATGATTCTGCGCGATGTTATGGAAGACCTTGACGAAGAGTCTATAACGTACAATAAAAATATTCAGGTAGGGATTATGGTCGAAACGCCGTCCGCGGCTTTGATGGCCTCTACATTGGCAAGGGACGTCGATTTTTTCAGTATCGGAACAAACGACCTTACGCAATATACTCTGGCGGTTGACAGGGGCAACGAATTAGTTTCCACGCTTTATTCGGCTGCGGACCCCGCGGTGCTGCGGCTTATCAGGACGGTTATTCAGGATGCGCACAAGGCACAAATAGAGGTTCACGTTTGCGGGGAGATGGCTTCGGAGCCGGAGTACATTATGCTGCTGCTGGGGATAGGAGTCAGAATGATTTCGCTTACTCCGCCGATGATACCGGAGATAAAGCAGATTATTCGCTCTGTTACAATAGAAGATTGCAACAACCTGGCAAGAAAAGTACTTGGTATGAACTCTGAAAGGCAGATTTCAAACTATCTGCGTGACGCCGCAAGAAAGATTTTGCCTGAAGCTTTTTGATTGGGCTTTGTCTCTTGATAAGCAAAGGTAAGAGTAGAGATTGAATTATGTTTCGGGTGGGTGGATATGTGGCGTGTGAACAGTAGTGCTCCGCCTATCGCCAGGCGAGCATGCGTCAACTGGATAATGCTGATTTATTTTGCTTCCGGTGCGTGCTCTCTGATTGATGAGGTAGTTTGGGTGCGGCTGTTGAAGCTGACGCTGGGCAATACTGTTTATGCAACAAGCATTGTGGTATCGGTATTTATGGGGGGCCTGGCACTTGGCGCCATGATTATGGGGCGCTATTCCGACTCTGTCAGGAGGCGCCTGAGGTTATATGCTTTACTGGAAACTCTTGTAACGATATCGGCCCTGGCTCTGCCATGGTGGCTAAAGCAAGCGGATACTGTCTATGTTTGGTTTTATCGTGCATATCACCCTACACATGTGCAGTTGCTGCTCGTGCAGGTAGTAATATCGGCAGCGATACTGCTTGTGCCATCGATGCTGATGGGCAGCACTTTACCGCTCCTGGGTAGATTTGTTACCGCGCTTGAGACAGAAGCCGGCCATTTGGTAGGCAGACTCTATGCATTAAACACCTTGGGTGCAGCGACCGGCTGCTTTTTAGCGGGCTTTGTTCTGGTCCGGTTCCTCGGAGTTATGGGCGCACTGTACAGCGCTGCGATTCTCAATCTCGTCGTAGCATTCGGCGGGTGGTTCTTGTCGCGTTTCTCCGACACTACGGTCGAGAAACAGCCCGAGGTCGTTGTGGCAGCGGGCCCTGAGGTTGCCGCGGCGAAAACGCCGGACGGCAGGTTTTATCTGCTGATTCTCGCTTTCTTTATGAGCGGTCTGATAAGCATAGGATATGAACTGCTTTGGATACGCAGCATCATTCATCTGCTCGGTGGATTTACTTATGTGTTCTCTGCGGTGCTGACTATTTATCTGCTGGGAAACGTAATTGGAGCCGGCATCGGCAGTGCTCTGGTCAGGAAATTAAAGGCCCCGGCTATTGGTTTTTCAGTAACTTTATCACTGTTGGGGTTGTATGGAGTTTTTTACCTGCCATTGCTGGTATTCTGGATGTCAAAAGGGGGGTGGTATATTGACCGGCTTTTGGCCAGAGGTTTTATTCCATTCTCACATTATTTGGCTAAGCCGATTGTGCATAGCTTATGCCTGTTTTTAGTTCCGGCTGTTATTATGGGTATAGGGTTTCCGATAGCTTTGCAGGCCTGGGCAAATCATATGCACAAGGTCGGACGCTCCACAGCAACTGCTTATGGTGCGAATACTATTGGGGCTGTGATAGGGGGAATTGTGACCGGCTTTATCCTTATTCCGCTGCTGGGTGTGCAGCTTTCGGTCTCAATTCTTGGTTTGGCTGGAGTATGGATTGCCGCAATTATGTGGGCGTTTTTTGTTCATAGACCGAGAATTGTTGGGCGGTTTGTTCTTTTGGCTGCAGCTATTATATTGACAATAATCACCGTAAATATTCCCACGAATTTGTTCAGCACAGTAGTTGAAGCAAGCCCGCTTGTGCCGGGTTTTGAACTTGTGCACGTTAAAGAAGGAATTACCACAACAGCTTCTGTGCATCGGGATAGAACGGGGACTTTATATCTGTATTCATCTGGACAGACCTTAGCGGGAGAAAATTATACCGCACGTGGTGACCAGAAGATGCTGGGGCACCTTGGTGTTTTGTTAAACAGTCGTACGAAAAAGGTATTGTCCGTTGGCTTCGGTTCCGGAGAGAGCACTGCCTGTCTTGCACGCCACAAGCTCGAGAGAGTGGACTGTGTTGAGATTGCACCGGAAGTAGTTAAGGTCGCTTTGAAATTCTTCACCCATATTAACCTCGGAGACCGGCTTAATGAAGAAGTGAATATGATATTTATGGATGCGAAAAATTATATCAATTTGACGGATAACAAATATGATGTAATCGTCAATGATTCCATTCATCCGCGGCTTTTTGCTGAAAACGCATCGCTTTATACGAAGGAATATTATGAGAGCGCAAAGAAACACCTTAACGAAAATGGCATAGTCATCTCCTGGCTTCCGACCTATAGCATGCCGGAAAGCGTTTTTAACAGTATAATCGGAACGGCACTGGATGTTTTTCCGCATGTTACATTGTGGTATCTGACTCCACATCCTGCTCTGTTGGTTTTGGTAATCGGCTCTGAACAAGAGCAGTACTTTTCGCCAAAGCATATAGAAAATGAGCTGCTCAAAGAAGGTGTACGTGACAGTCTGTCAGTGATAAATATTCATAACAGTCTCGACGTATTGAGCTGTTACATTTGTGATGAAAACGATTTAAGAAAGCATATTACGGATTTTTCCGAAAACAGCGATTATTTGCCTTTTGTTGAGTTTACCACAGACGAACAAACGGACCTCTCGCTGATATTCAAGCGTTACGTTATGCGCGTTCGAAGGGAATCCATTTATCGCCATATCGACTGGACAGGATTTAGTGAGGAGAAAAAAGCTGAGTGGCTTACGGATTATGAGCACCTTTACAAAGCTCTGGCCTATCTTTTACCTCTTTTACCGACACATGATTCCCCACCCAGTGAACTGGGCAAATTCAAGGCCAGTATGGAGGGATTACGTAGTTTGCCGGACAACCCGGTCCTTCTCAATACCAGGGCAGAAGCTGAGAGAAGAATCTTCTCTGGCAGCAAGAGGATGATACTTTCTGGCAAAACAGATAAAGCCCTGGCTTTATGCCGCAAAATACTCAGGGACTATCCCCATTCGCCCCTGGGCTGGTTGATCAGGTCGAGTCTTATGCGGGGAATGGGCGACGGGCAAAAAGCTTTGGCAGATGCCCAGTGGGCGGTAGACATTGCTCCTGATAACACAGATGCACGCTTCAATCTGGGCTTTATGCTCGCCAGTGTCGGACAGTTCGAGCAGGCCATTATAGAATATAAAGAGGCCCTGCGGTTGGCCAACCGGGTCGGTGAGATTGACAAATATAATCAAGCTAAAATGCTGGACTTTTTGGCAAAGGCTTATGCTGCTGTTGGCCGGTTTCCTGAAGCCATAACCACTGCTGAAAGGGCGTTGAACCTCGCATTATCTTCTGGCCAGAAAGACCTGGCTGAGTATATCGGCAAGCAGCTGCGCTCATTTAAGGAAACGCAAGCTTCTCAACAGCACCGTTGATTACGGCTATCAGGTGCGCTTCTTCCAAAGCAAAGTTTTAGAGAAAATGCTTGTTTTTAGGACGATGGTAGGCATAATGGTAAAAGGGTTGCCAAACGCACTGTATTGCGTTTGGGGTCCCATATAATAAGTTCTGAGTTTTGCAGGCGATGTCACCGAAGTCCGCGAATAAAGTATAAGGGAATAGGCATATAACCGTTTCAAAGCAAAGTATCTTAGTAGTGATTAGATTCAGCGTTCGGGGCAATCTAAGATTCCTGTCACACGCTGAAACGGTCAAGGTTTTTCAACGCGCCTGCGTTCGAGCGGGTATAAAGATGCAGCACAGTCAGGGTTTCAATCCTCGTCCGAAACTGTCGCTGCCGCTGCCGAGGAGCGTTGGGGTTGAGTCGGACGATGATTTACTGTGTCTTCGATGCTCGATGCTCGATACTCGAAGTGATTTCTGCGATTTGGTTAAGGATGAGCTTTCGAGGCAGCTGCCTGAAGGTTGTGAATTGCTTTCGGTAAGTGTTATGGAAGCAAATACATCATTTCAACCGAGCGAGGCGACGTATGTGTTGACGGTGCGGCCGGAATATCTCAACGAGAACTTAAAGGCTGCTATTAAGCGAGTCTTGGCAAGTGAAAATCTTAATCTCCAGCGGCCGATAGATACAAAAGACTCAAGACCCAGGACTCAAGACCAAAGACTGAAAAGTGTGGATGTCAGGGGTTTTTTGAAGTCGATTGAATTGAATGGTCGAAGTATAACTGTTGAGTGCAATATTAGTTCAAGCGGTTCGATACGCGTTGACGAGATTTTGAAACTGCTCGAGCTGGATGTGGAGAAGTTAACAGCGCCAATCAGGCGCACGAACGTGCAATGGCAGGTTAGTGAATCGTGATTAGTGAATCGTGGCTCGATCCACGAGATGTGAGGAAAAACAATGGCAAGAGAGATGCTTATAAATTGGCTCCAGAGTGAAGAGTGCAGGGTAGCGGTGGTTGAAGACGGTTCGCTTGAAGAACTGTATCTCGAAAGGGCGAGTCTGGGCAGCCACGTCGGCAATATTTACAAAGGCAAAGTAGTAAATGTTGAACCCGGCATACAGGCGGCATTTATAGACCTTGGCACAGGTAGGAATGGTTTTCTTCACATCAGCGACCTGCACCCCCGGTATTTTTCCGGGGCGAGCAACAGGCATATTGAAAGCGTTGGCCGGAGGAAAGCGCTAAAGGAGCGATTGCCTATCGAGAACTGCCTTCGCAAAGGCCGGGAACTTGTCGTTCAGGTAACAAAAGAAGGCGTAAAGACCAAGGGGCCGACCCTTAGCACGTATGTTGCTTTGCCGGGCAAGTATCTGGTTATGATGCCGTGGATGCGAAAGCACGGAGTTTCGCACAAGATTGAAGACGAGGACGAGCGCAGGAGACTACGGCAAATCCTTGAGCAGAGCAATCCGCCGAAGGGGCGGGGTTTTATTATCAGAACAGCAGGACAGGGATGCTCAAAAAAGGATATTCAAAACGATTTGAGGTATCTTGGGCGATTGTGGAGCGCTATTGAAAGACGAATAGAAACTGAAAAAGCGCCCGGCGAGCTTTACCAGGAATCCAATCTGGTTATCAGAACGCTCCGAGATATTTTTAACAGTAAAATCAGCAGGATAATATGTGATTCGGAAAACGTCGTTCGGAAAATCAGGGATTTTCTTCACATAGCAACGCCGCGTTTGAAACGAAGCATAGTGTACTATGACAGCAAGGTTCCGCTGTTTCACAAATACCGGATTGAGGAGGAAATCGCTAAAGTTCAGTCCCGCACGGTGGAGCTTAAAGGCGGCGGCTCAGTTGTAATCGAGCAAACCGAGGCATTGGTCTCGGTAGATGTTAATAGCGGTCGATACCGCAGGGGCCAGAGTGCCGAGCAGACCGCTTACAAAATCAATATGCAGGCGGCGATTGAAATTGCCCGCCAACTACGACTGCGAGACCTTGGCGGACTGATAATTTGCGATTTTATTGATATGCGCAGTGAGAAACACCGCAGGGACGTGGAAAAGACATTTCGGGCGTCTGTTAAGACCGACCGTGCTCGTTCGAGAATATTGAGGATGAGCAGGTTCGGCGTGTTAGAAATGACACGACAGAGAATGCGTCCTTCGCTGCAATCGGCCACCTATCTGGCATGTCCGCATTGTGCTGGTACGGGCTTTGTTAAAAGCCATGAGTCATCGGCTATTGAGATTATTCGGCTGTTGAATCTTTCGGCTTCAAAGGAGCAGATAAAACGCATTGAGCTGTTTGTCTCGCCGGAAGTCGGTGACTACCTGCAAAATGAGAAGAGAGCTGCGATTGCAAATATAGAGCAGCTTAGCGACAAACGCGTAATCATTCATTCTGCGCCGGATTACGCCGGCGAAAAACACAATCTTCTCTGTTATAACGAGCGCGGGAGCGTGGTAAAGTTATAAGTTCGTATGAATTATCGATGAAATTTGGGTGGCACCCTCAAACTTGTTTGTGGGTGTCGAAAATGCCTTATTCGAGTACCTGGAGTAATTGTTCGTTTCATTTGTTTTTCAAACTTCAATAAGTTATTATTATTCTAATTGAAGAAATCTTAAAAAATGAATAAGTTGAAGAATTAATAATAAATGGAATTCGACCTTGACTACGCACGAGAAGTAATCGAAGCGGAAGCGGATGCGATAAGCTCTATTACGCCGATTGTTGATGCGTCTTTTGC
>CAZWKM010000105.1:0-6880 GCA_964634165.1 uncultured Pirellulales bacterium
CAACAGGGCGCTGCAGCGGACGCAAAGAATTGGCGTCGCTGAGTTTGCACCCCCGGCCAGAGGACGGGGAAAAATAGGTTTTGACCCTCAGCAGAGCTGGTGGCTAACCGATAAGGAAGCCCTGGCGGGGCCAGGGCGATGCTTTTATAATAGGGATATATGGGGAAGAGTAATAGGATTAACATGGACGACGTATGGGATGTGGTTGCAGGGTAAAAAGAAAGGATTTGTCAAGGATGGGGAAGTGTGGGGAATAGTTAGTTTTGAATGTTGAGTTTTGAGTTGGAGGAGTGGATTCCTGCCTGCGCAGGAATGACAATAAATCGCGAATGAAAGGGAAGGGTAATGGAGAAAAAAAGCAGACTATCAGTTTTGTTGATATTTTCAGTGTGGGTGGGAATCTGCGCGGCTGCGATTGGGGCTGAGGGGTCGGAAGACCCGTTGGGTCAATACAATGTGGTTTGGGGGACGCCGAGCAAGGGTTCGTCGGGGTCGATGCCGATAGGTAATGGCGACATCGGCCTGAACGTATGGGTCGAGGAAAGCGGGGACCTTCTCTTTTATATCAGCAAGACCGATGCGTGGAGTGAGAACGCGCGCTTGCTGAAACTCGGCAGAGTGCGGGTGAAGCTGTCGCCGAATCCCTTTGAAAAGGGGATGCCGTTTAAGCAAACTTTGAAGCTGCGACAGGGGGAGATTGAGATAACAGCCGGGCCGGCTGAGCGAAAGGTAACGCTGCGTGTATGGGTGGATGCCAACCGGCAGGTCATACGTGTTGAAGCCGAGGGTGAACGGGACTTCAATCTTGAGACGCACCTTGAGGTATGGCGCAAAGGTGAGCGTGAACTCAAGGGAAACGAGGCGAACAGCGCGCGTGGGCTGACGAGGAACGACCAGAGCGAGTATCCGATTATCGTTTATCCCGATATGATTTTGCCCGCTGAAGACAACCGTATTATTGTATGGTATCATCGAAATAAGAAGTCGTGCTATCCAATAACGCTAAAGAACCAGCACCTCGGGGAGCTGCTGACCAAGTATCCTGACCCGCTTATGGGTCGGACATTTGGCGGATGTATCAAGGGCGAGGGCCTGAAAGCCGTTGACAGCGAGACTCTGAAATCGGCCAGACCGAGTAAACGTTTTGTGGTTTCGGTTTATCCTCTGACGGCGCGGATCAAAACCAGCAGCATCTGGTTGCGAGTGCTGGAGAAACAGGTAAAGGTGATTGATGCGATAGATTTGGAAACTGCCCGTGCTGCGCACAGGAAGTGGTGGGATGAGTTCTGGGGCCGCAGTTGGATTTTCGTCAGCGGCGAAGAAGGTGCTGAGACGGTCACGCGCGGCTACACCTTGCAGCGGTGGATTAATGCGTGCGGCGGCAGGGGGGCTTACCCCATTAAATTCAACGGCTCAATCTTTACGGTCGATGCGCAGATTGGTAAGGAGCATTTTGACGGTGACTATCGGCGCTGGGGCGGGATGTTTTGGTGGCAAAACACGCGACTTCCTTACTGGTCGATGCCGGCGGCGGGCGACTTCGATTTGATGCAGCCGCTGTTTCGGATGTATAAAAATGTGCTTGGGCTTTGCAGGGACAAGACAAAGATTTACTATGAGCACGATGGTGCTTTCTTCCCGGAGACGATGTACTTCTGGGGTACAAATGGGAATTGTGATTACGGGTGGGGACATAAGGGGCCTGAAACGATTAACCGATATATTCGGCGGGAGTGGCAGGGCGGAATTGAATTAGCCGCGATGATGTTAGACTACTACGACATTACGCAGGATGAGAAGTTTCTGCGTGATACACTGCTGCCGTTGGCTGAAGCGACCATCACTTTCTTCGATGAGCACTGGGAGCGAGACGAGCAGGGCAAGATTCGCTTCGAGCCGGCGCAGTCGTTAGAGACGTGGTGGGAGTGCGTAAATCCGCTGCCGGAAGTTGCGGGGCTGAGGTATGTGCTCGGCCGGCTGCTGGAACTTCCGGCGGATTTGACGACGAGGGCGCAGCGCAAGTCTTGGAAGAAGACGCTCGCGGACCTGCCGGCGGTGCCGATGAAGGAAGAGAATGGCAAACGTTTTATACTGCCGGCGGAGAAATATAGTATGAAGCGAAATCAGGAGAATCCGGAGTTGTACGCCATTTTTCCGTACCGGCTTTTTGGGGTTGGCAAGGGCGGTCTGGAGATTGGTGTCGAGACATATAACCGGCGGGTGCACAAAGGGACGGGAGGATGGTACCAGACGGCAATCCAGGCGGCGTATCTTGGTCTGGCGTGGGACGCGTCAAGATTTGTAACGAAGAATTTCTCGACGAAACACGAGGGCAGCCGGTTCCCGGCGTTCTGGGGACCAAACTACGATTGGATTCCCGACCAGGACCATGGGGCCGTCACGATGACGGCGCTGCAGAGGATGCTGCTGCAAAGCGAGGGCAGAAAAATCCTGCTGTTTGGCGCCTGGCCGAAAGAATGGGATGTTGAATTCAAGCTGCATGCGCCTATGAACACAACGGTAGAAGGCGTGTATCGGGAGGGTAAACTGCGGCAGTTGAAAGTAACGCCGCGGTTGCGTGCAAAGGACGTGGTGAGGATGGGGCCTGGGTGAACAGCGTTTTAATCTTGAGACGCACCTTGAGGTATGGCGCAAAGGTAAGCGTGAACTCAAGGGAAACGAAGCGAACAGCGCCCGCGGTCTAACGGGGACCAATAGTTATCCGATTATTGTCTATCCCGACACTGTTTTGCCCGCCGAAGGCGGACTAAAACTTGTCCTGAGCCCTACTACCGGCGGATAAAGTCTTGATATTTCATGTTGAATAGTGTACAGATTACTTGATGGAGAGCCATTAGTGCAGGACAATTAATCGTGAAATGCTTGCTGGTTTTAATATTTCTTGAAGCTACAACTATATGTGCAGGTAAGCAGCCTGTTCGCTTTGCTGACCCTAATTTGAAGGTTGCGATCGAACGTGAATTGCGTACAAGCGACCCTGCACCTGCCGACATGCTCAGGTTGACTCATCTGTGTGCGTCGAGTAAGAAAATTCGCAGGCTTTCAGGTTTAAAGTACGCACGAAATCTGCGGCATTTGGAACTGCCGCACAACATGATTAACAACATTTCCGAACTGGCCGGGCTTCGGCATCTGCAAACACTCAGTTTGTATGGCAATCAAGTAAGCGACATCTTCTGCCTGTCTGAGCTCAAAAACCTGCAAGAGTTGAATCTGGCCGGGAATCGGATTAGTGATATTTCGGCTCTGGCTGAAGTGGAGCAACTGATCTGGCTCGACCTGAGTTTCAATGGTCGGCTTGAAAATATTGGCACCCTCTCGGAATTGAAGAGGCTGACAACGTTGTATTTGGCCGGCAACAGCATCCGTGAAATTTCTGCCCTCTCAAAGCTGAAAAATCTTCGAACCCTTCAATTAGACCAGAATCAAATTGAGGATGTCTCGGATTTAACACATTTGCCAGGGCTTGTGAGCCTGCACCTCAGCAACAATCGTATAAAAGACATCTCAGCATTGGCAGATTTTAGGAGTTTGTTAGTTTTGACCTTGAGGGGCAACCCGCTTAACTTTGCTGCTTACAAAGTACACCTGCCCTTGATCGTCCGGAATAATCCCAAGCTGGTGAAACAGTCGAGGGATTGGGAGTTAAGATGGCGGTTGCGTTTCTTACCCGGCATACACCACAACCATCTCGACAAGTTGGCAACCCTCACTTACGACCCTCGCCCTCGATTCCGGCTGGCGGCATGTGTTGTTCTTTGCTGCGTGGGATTTACTATATCTCTTTGCGCAGCCATTTTTATCCGCAGTCGCTGTAAGACCAAAGCCAGCAAGGCTAATCCCGATAGGGGACTGACAAATCATCAAGCTTTCTGACGTCTCCTCGTCGCCATCACCGCTCTCCAGTCTTACTCGCTATCCGCTAAACGCTATTTTTCCCACCGCCTGTCGCCTCTCTTATGCTCTTGTGCTCTTATGCTCTTACGTTCTCCCTGACTTTTCCGGCCAATTAAGGTAACAAGGCAATTCAAAAATTAAAATCGTGAGATTCGCTTCTAACAGGCGAGTGCAAAATTATGGAGATTGCCGCGTCATCCCGATAAGGCGGAACTCCTCGCAATGACATTCTTAAATAGAAACTATGAAAGCCAGGTCCCTCCGCTGCGCTTCGCTCAGGATGACAGAGAGGTGGTGGGCATGGCCCACGCTACAATCTCGCTCCTATATCATAGCATTGGCAGGCTCACTTTCAACAGAAATTCACCAAATAAGGTTGTTGAGCGGAGGTGTTGGGGTGAGTATAATCGCGTCAAATGGCTGAAATTTTCAAAAGAAAAATAGTTAAGTTATTGAAGCATACTGATTACGCACCGCTGAAACTTTCACAATTAGCCAAGGTATTAGGTGTAAGTTCGGAAGATTATCAGCAGTTTAAGTTGGCTTTTGAGGAGCTTCGTCAGGCCGGGCACGTGGTAGTGGGTGGGAGGAATTTGATTAGCCTGCCCTCGATGTCGGGCCGAATTATAGGGACATTCAGAGCTAACCCTAAAGGATTTGGCTTCATAACGCCTCTCGAACCCCATTTGCACGGTGATTTATTTATACCGCCGAGCGCAACAGGCGAAGCAATGACGGGCGATATCGTTGCCGCCAAGGTTGTAAAAAAAGGTAAACGCGGCGGACAGATGCGGTACAGCGGCAAGGTGGTTGAGATTCTTGAACGAGCACAAAATAGATTCGTCGGCACTTTATTAAAAAAGCCCGAAGGATGGATTGTTCAGCCGGACGGGAGGAGCTTTTTCGAGCTGATTTCTGTTGATGATGTCGGCGCAAAAGGGGCCAGGCAGAAGGACAAGGTTGTGGTCGAAATACTTTCGTATCCGACGGAAAAATATCTGGCACGCGGGGTAATTATCGAGGTGCTCGGCAAAGCAGGGCGATATGAAAGCGAGATAAAGTCGATAATTCACCAGTTTCATTTGCCGAGCGAGTTTGATGGTGATTGTATCGAGCAGGCGCGCGAGGCCGCTGCTGAATTTAATGCCGAGCAACACGGCAGCCGAGAGGACATAACGGAAAAAGTGATTATTACGATTGACCCGCCGGACGCAAAAGATTTTGACGATGCGATAAGCCTTGAGAAGGATTCTGACGGCAAGTGGGTCCTTGGCGTTCACATTGCCGATGTCAGTAATTTTGTGCCGGCGGATTCGCCGTTGGATACGGAAGCGAAAGATCGTGGAAACAGCGTTTATCTGCCGGGCAAGACGATTGCGATGCTGCCGGAGATTTTAAGTAACGGTATATGCAGTCTTCAGCCCGGGCAGAAGCGGTTTGTTAAAAGTGTGTACTTGACCTACGACGACAATGGTAACGTTTTGTCTCGGCGCTTTGCCAACTCTGTTATGCGTTCGGTGCAGCGATTGACTTACAAGGAAGCGGACAAGGCTTTGAAGGGGCGCGTCAAGGGGATTAAGCGGGAAGTGGTTGAGCTGCTGAAAAATATGGAGGTGCTCAGCCGAGTGATTGAAAGACGGCGAACAAAGAACGGAATGCTCCATCTTGATTTGCCGGAAACAGAATTGATAATGGATAAATCAGGACGGGTTGTTGACGCTCGCCCCGCTGATGACAGCTATCCACATACGATAATCGAAATGTTTATGGTGGAGGCCAATGATGCGGTGGCGTCAGTTCTGGACAGGCAGAATGTCGGCTTTATGCGGCGGATTCATCCTGAGCCGGATGCTTTGAGTATGAAAAATCTCGCCAAGCTCGTTAAAGCGTTTGGTTTCAGTCTGCCTCGAAATCCGGACCGTGCTGCGATACAGGACTTGTTAGCTGCCGTTGAGGGAGCTGATTGTTCTTTCGGTGTGAATCTGGCGGTGCTGCGGAGTTTCGAGAAAGCCCAGTATTCACCGCTGCATATCGGCCATTTTGCGCTGGCATCGAGTAACTACTGTCATTTTACCAGCCCGATACGGCGGTATGCGGATTTACTTGTTCATCGAGTTCTGGAATGCTACCTGCAAAAACGCCTGGATTTGGTTCAGCAAGCGATGGATTTAACAGAGATTGGGAAACATATCAGCTTTACCGAGCAGCGCGCTGAGGATGCCGAAAAAGAGCTGACGACAGTGCTGATATTGCAAATGTTGAGTGGTCACATCGGCGACGAGCTTGACTGCGTTGTTACGGGCCTTGCGAGTTTTGGGGTGTTCGTGCAGTCTCGAAAGTTTGGGATTGAAGGTCTTATCCAAATGGGTGATTTGGGGCCGGACGAATGGAAATACAGCCCAAAGACCCAGTGTATTGTCGGACTACGTTCGGGGCGCAGCGTTCATTTAGGTCAGGCCGTAAAAGTACGTATAATCTCGGTAAATGTCCCCGCCCGTCAGTTAAACGTGTCGCCTGTTGAGCCGTTGATTACAATCGGCGAAAAAGTAAAGACACACAAGCTTCCAAAGAAGCGTCAAAAAGGCCAGACCTGCAAGAGGTCAAAAAGAAGAAGGTAGAAAGCTCACATCTAAACCCCCATTTGCTCAACTTCTTGACATTTGGCGGCGATTTTGCGATACTTGCCTATGCCAATGATTATTGACAATTGATTACTGATTATTGATTTTTTTGGAGTAGAAAATGAGAGCATCGGAGATGAGGAAAGGTCAGACCGTGAAAATCGACGGTAAGCTGTATGCGATTGTCGATTATCAACACGTAAAACTCGGTAAAGGCGGTGCGGTCTATCAGACAAAACTAAAGAGTCTGACGGACGGGTCAATTCAAAATGTCCGGCTGCGCTCGGAAGAAACGGTCGAAGAAGCATACCTGGATAAGGGCACATACGAATACCTATATT
>CAZWKM010000106.1:0-6851 GCA_964634165.1 uncultured Pirellulales bacterium
GAAAATAAGTTTTTAGGAGTGCAAAAATGAAAACTAAACACACGAAGAAAGTGGTGCAGGTCGGCATACTGGTTTTGACCGGGCTGGTTCTGTTCTCGCTGATTACCGGCAGCGGCAGCCTTGAGGCGACGTCGTTGAATCCCGATGGGTTTCCGTCCACAGTGAATATAGCGACTGATATGTATCTGTGGATTGACGGTATTGACGGCGAATCGACCGACGATGCCCACAGGGACTGGATTGAGATTGTGTCGTTCGATTCCAAAGTCAGCATAGTAGAAGGGGCAACCACATCCCGCGAGGGTGCTTATACGGGGTCTCGGCCGCAGTTTTCCGAGATAACCGTCGGCAAAGTAATCGACAAAGCCACACCACTTTTACATAAGCACTGCTGCAGTGGCAGGCATATCCCAAGTGTTGTAATAGAGCTTTGTCGAGCGACGGGTGAGAAAGTAACTTATATGAAGTACACGCTTACGGATGTGATAGTCTCATCGGTTGGGCCCGTTACGGTTGCCCCCACCAGTCAACTGGAGCAGGTATCGTTCCGTTTCGCCCGAATTCAATGGGAGTATACGCCCACCGACGCCACTGGAAGACCCGGTGCGCAGGTCCAGGCAGGCTGGGATTTAGCGACGAACAGGGAGATGTAAATCTAAAACGAAATTCGAACGCTGTATTGCAGTAATATTAAAGGTACAGAGGGGGAATAAAAACAGGTTGCTGTACTGTTGAGTTGGCAATTACGGCGTGAGCAGCAAAAAATGGAGGTAACTTTTAGGAGTACAAAAATGAAAACAAGAAAGAAAAAAACAAAAGCGGCAGTGAGTGTATTGGTTTTGGCCGGTTTAGTGGTTTTTGGACTCACTGCGACCGGGGGCGATCTTGAGCCGAGTGCGCCGCCCGGGCCAACGATGAAGACGCTCGATGAGGTCGAGCCGCGGACCCCGGTCGGGCCTAACACCACGCCGGGTGATGCTGCGTGCGTCTTCAAGATCACCGAGTCGGGCTCCTATTACATAACTGGGAATGTGATAGGTGAGCCGAACAAAAGCGGCATTGTTGTTGCTGCCGACGACGTCAGCATCGACCTCATGGGCTTTACGCTCAAGGGCGTTTCCGGTTCGGTGGACGGCATCCGCCCCCTGGACTATCACACCAATCTTGTGGTTGTCAACGGCATCGTGAGTAATTGGGGCGGCAACGGCGTGACCACCTACGCCTTCGGAATGCCCTTCGGCCACAGCATTAGTTACGCACGACTTGAAGGACTTTTGGTTTCGGACAATGGCGGGTATGGTATCCGGGCAGCGGTCGGCAGCGTGGTCCGCTCCTGTGTTGCGCGAGACAACGGCTCCACAGGCATTATTATGACGAACTGCGGTGGAGTCATCGAGCAGTGCGCCGCCATTTCCAACGACGGTGACGGTTTTGTGTGCTTTGACGGTACGACCATGCTCAATTGCAGCAGTCTCGACAACGACGGTATCGGCATCTCGTGTGGCAACAGCGGTCACACGATCATTGGATGTACCGTCGCCGGTAACGACAGCGGTGGGATTAAGGCATCAAGCGCAACCGTTATCAAGGATTGCACGCTGAGATATAATTTGACTTTTGGCATCAACATAAGCTTCGATTGCTTCATTGTGGGCAACGAGATTGTTGGAAACCAGGTCGCCGGCATCTCCGGGGTCAACATCGGTGGTCAAGGTCGCTCACGCATCGAGGGCAATAACATCTGTTCGAACACGACCGGCATCGACCTGGCCAATAACCCGGGCAACTTTATCTACAAGAACACGCTGCGAAGCAATACCACGGACCTGAATCTTGGTACCGGCAACTCTGCGCCTACGTCGGGCGATCCGGCCACAGCCGGCCCGTGGTACAACATTATTTTGAGTCCCTGACGGTGGCGGAAATGTCTCGTTTTAATCATAAATCGGGAGAACGAAAAAGATTAAGGAGGCAAAAATGGAATCAAGAAAGAAAAGAACAAAAACGGCGGTGAGTGTATTGGTTTTGGCCGGTTTAGTGGTCTTTGCACTCACTGCGATAGGGGGCAATCTGGAGCCGAGTGCGCCGCCCGGGCCGACGATGAAGACGCTGGCGGAGGTCGAGCCACGAATAGCGGTCCAATCGCTTCCCGGGGACGCCAATTCGCTGTACGTCATCAGTGAACCGGGCTCGTATTATCTTACCGGCAACATAGTCGGTGAGCCGAATAAGTGCGGCATCACGATAGCCGCTAACAATGTTACTGTGGACCTGATGGGCTTCGGTCTTATTGGCGTGCCTGGTTCACTGGATGGTTTCTTCGTGCAGTACCGGGAGACGGATGAGCCCCTGCCGATAGAGGAAGTATCCTTTAACTTTTGTATTCGCAACGGCACGATTTGTAACTGGGGCGGCAACGGAATAGACGCATATGATATGTTTCTGATGATTGAAGGGGGCGTCGTGGATGGTAAAATTTTGGTGCACAGCAACAGCGAATTGCTGAATGTTTCAGCAAACAGCAACGGCGAGATGGGTTTCTGTGGCCGGAATTGCTGTACTCACATGGAAGATGTGTCCTTTTGCAACAACGGCGGCAACGGCATCGATGCATATAATGGGTTCCTTACAATCGAGAATGTTGAGGCAAGCGACAACGACGCTAACGGTATAAACGCTTATGATATGTTTCTGCAAATCGACAGACTTTCGGCGCGTAATAATACCGTTCACGGTCTGGCTGTCGATGGGAATAGCTGCTGCCATATGGAGAACGTCTCCTTTACCTATAATGGCGGCCATGGGGTGCGTATTACCGGGATGTTAGACGCATATCAGGTCTTGGCCAGTCACAACGGCGGCAACGGCATCGATGCTATTGACGCATTCCTTAAAATCAACGGCGGCAACGTAAGTAACAACGATGCCAATGGCCTGGTCGTCGATGGCAATAGCTGCTGCCATATGGAAGATGTATCCTTCACCAACAACGGCGGCCACGGTGTCTTTGTTTATGGCATGTTGGATGCATTCGGTGTTCTTGCCCCCCACAACGGCGGCTCCGGCATTATCATCCAGGGCAGCGGCAATCTTAATAGATGTACCGTGGTCGAAAACGGCGGCAATGGAATCGAGGTGGGCACCGGCAGTACGGTGCGCAACTGCACGGCCCGCGGCAATACCGGCGACGGCATAGTGGTATCGAGTAACTGCCATGTGGTGGGCAACACCTGCGAGGGTAACGGCGTTGGTGTAGTCGGCACAACTGAACCAGCCGGCATCCGCGCCACCGGCGGCGCAAATCGCGTCGAGGCCAATCACGTTGTCGGCAACAATGTCGGTATTGATATTGACGCAGCAGGTAACCTGATTATCAAGAACAGCGCCAGCGGCAATACAACAACAAACTACGAGCTTGCCGCGGACAACACTGTTGGGCCTACAGTCGGCAGCAGTGACATTGTGAGCAGTAACAACCCGCATGCTAATTACGAGTATTAAGAGTTGAGAAGGAGAACACGATGAATCATAAACATATATCGAGAGCCATCTGTTTTCTGGCTGTATTGGCATTTTGCGCAACTTTTGTTTACGCCGAGAACATCGACCCGAATGAAGATGGCAGTCGATACGCCTATGGCGAGAACGTTGGCTGGCTGAATTTCGAGCCGAGCCAGGGAGGACCGGGCGTAACGGTCAGCGATGCGAACCTCATCGGCTATGTATGGGCGGAAAATATCGGCTGGATAAATCTTGACCCGAATGACATTGACCCAAACACCGGAGTAACCAATGACGGCACGGGAATGCTTACCGGCCTGGCCTGGGGCGAAAACGTCGGCTGGATAAACTTCAACCCCGAAGTTACCGGTGACGCTAACCACTACGGTGTTACTATCGACCACGAGGGCAACTTCGACGGCTGGGCCTGGGGTGAGAACATCGGCTGGATACATTTCCGCTCTAAAGTTCCACCGCTCTACAAGGTCCAGACTTCCTGGTTTACAAGCTGCGAGGTAGGGTTTGACGACTTGGGCAGGTTGGTACGGCACTGGCTTGGGACAGAGGGCGAATTGCCCGGCGACCTGGATGGCAGCGGTGAGGTTGATTTTTATGACTACGCCCGGCTTGCGGATTTGTGGCTTGGGCCGTGTCCGCCAGGTTGGCCTTTGAAAGAATGATTACTGCGAGAGTCGGCTAAGAAAGGATGCTGGTATCTCGTCGCTCGTGACTTGTGGTTTGACCTTGGGTTGCGAGATGCGAGCTAATACCAGACCGTAATTATAATATTAGGCTCAGTCTTTTTGGCCTGGACATCACCCGTGGTTGTATTTGTTTGTTTTATCGTAACACCCGGGTTTTTTTTAAGCCAGTTGCCGATTTGCTCGTCCAGAAACTCCATAGCGCCCGGGTGCAGTTTTGTAAAGAAGGTTTTTACACCGGTGATTCGGTCGGAGGAAACTATTTTTTCCTGCGGCTTTTTTTCAGCCGGCCTCGTTAGCTGAGGTGCCGCCTTAATCTTTGGTGCCTCTACCGGGCCGCCACCACCTAAAGTCAAAGGCGAATGTGAAACACCCGTTTTGCTCGTATTGACATCGTCAAAAGGGATTGGTGCGTCGATGTTTTCATTGCCGGGAACTTTACTGCTGTCAAAATTATCCATATACTATTCCTCCGCTAAAAATTAAATTTTAATAGCGCCGCTCAGGTTTGACACGACTATGGGGCTTCCTATCTTCAGGTTCGGAATTTTCAGCAGCTTCCTGGTGGGGCTTTTCCTCGGCTTCTCGCTTGGCCTTTGCTTCAGCTTCTCGTTTGGCTTTTGCCCTGGCTTTTCGTTTGGCCTTTGCCTCAGCTTTTCGTTTGGCCTTTTCTTCGGCTTTGGCCTTTTCTTCGGCCTCGGCCTTGGCCTTTTTGGTCTCTGCCGCTAACCTTTCGGCTTCAGCTTTGGTTTTTGCTGCATCGGCTTTTGCTATTTCGGCTTCGGCGGTTGCCTTTTGTGCATCGGCTTTTGCTTTTTCGGCTTCGGCCACTACCTTTTGTACATCAGCTTTTGCTTTTTCGGCCTCGGCCGTTGCCTTTTGTACATCAGCTTTGGCTTTTTCGGCTTCGGCTATTGCCTTTTGTGCATCAGCTTTTGCTATTTCGGCTTCGGCCTTTGCCTTTTCAATTTCGGCTTTTGCTTTTTCTGTTTCGATTTGGGCTTGTTTTTCGGCGGCGACAGCTTTTTCTTTTGCTTTTTCGGTCTCGGCTTTTGCTTTTTTGACTTTCTCCTCGGCTTCTCTGACGGCGTGTCGGGCCTCTGCTTTTTCTGCCTCGGCCTTGAGACGTGCTTCTTCAGCCTCGGCAGCTTTGCGCTGGTGTTCTCTTTCGAGGGTTTTGAGGCCAAGGGGGTCCAGGAATTCGTCGGCAGGCTCGCTGTGTTTTCTTTTGACCTCTTCGAGCATTTCTTCTCTTGGGATACCGCCGGTCGAGATGCTCGGAGTTAATATGAATACGGTCTCCACGGCCCTCTCTTCAAAATCTCTGCCTGAGAACAGGATGCCGATGAGTGGTATGTCTTTTAAGAATGGGATACCGCGGACGACGTCGCGTTTCTCGGACTTTCTTATGCCTCCTATTACCAAACTTTGACCGAGTCTGATGCGGTTTTCTTTATTCTGGATTTCTTTTTTGGTGATGATGGGTAACTGCTTGACACCTTCGGGGGTCAATTTCGACCCGAGCAGGATATTTGTTTCCAGGCCGATACCGTCTTTGAAGACGTGCGGAGTGATTTCAAGCGAATCAACTACATCTTCATATCTGACGGAAGTCTCAACCCAATGATCCTGCGAACTCCTGAGGTATGTCTGTTGTAGAGGTACTTTCTGGCTTGACGAGATTTTTGCCGTTTTGCCGTTGATAATTTCAATCGTGGGGTTCATCAGGATTTTGAGATAACCCTGTGACTCCAATATATCCACCAAAGCCAGGTACTTATCAGAATTCAGATATCCGATCTTAAGCCCCATTTTGGCGCGAGCAAGCTCCCTGAGTGAAGCCCCGGGAAATGAAGGCAAGGGGTTTGTTTCGGTCAGCAGATCCATAACAGCCGAGCCAAACATCTGGGCTGACCCTCCCGCCCAGATACTCTCCCCCAGCAGCTCTGTAATTTGTATGGTGGTTTGCCAGTCTAATGTTCTGTCCGCATAGACCTCGGAAATAAGGCAATCTATTTTGACCTGAACCGGTGGGATATCGACCTGTTCTAACAACTGGAGTACTGCATCGACATCTTCCCTGGTTGGGCATCTTACTATTAACTGGTTGGTGGCAGGAACGCTGCTAATAGTGTAGTCCTTGACGGCAGTTGATTTACCTTTTGCGTTAAAAACCAGTGTGGCAAACTGCTTATGGACAATAGCTTCCAACTCGGGGGCGGGAAGGTGCTGACAAATGTAGAATAGTTTCCACTCCGGTACTCCAGCGACTATTTGCTCGATGATTTTGGGTGGCTCGGTGTAAACCCCGGGCAAAGGAATATTAGGCTCGAAAGCGGTACTAATTTTACCCAGTTCGTCGAGGATGCTGCTGGACTGCCTGCTGACGTTTTTGCCGGTTAGAAGACTCCCCCACCCTCCGGTCAAAAACATTGTTATTACAGCCAAAGCTACCATTAGCTTTTGACCGCAGCTAATTTTCTGGCTGCTGTCCATAATCAAATAACCGCCATTACGAACCTACGTCTGACAAGCAAACCACCCCTATTGTGCCTAAGCACTTTTAACGTAACGTAAATAAAGACGGTATCTCGAAATATTATATTGCATATTTCTCTATCGTCAAGCATATTTTAATTAGATGAGCAA
>CAZWKM010000107.1:0-6800 GCA_964634165.1 uncultured Pirellulales bacterium
CCTGTGCCTTTCGCAGGGCCACAGCCCCCGCACCTATCACAACCGCACGGCGACCACCCAGTTCCAGAAATATCGGATACTTAGCCATAGCAATATTATATTTATAGAGTTGCCCGACAGCAACATCGAACTTAAAAGAAATCAGCAGTCAAAGTCCCGCAGCAGCAACAAGTAACGCCGGCTTTCCTATTCCATTTTAAGCGAAATTTTGAGCTTTTCAATTCGCAAAATCGCCAATATAGTGTAAACTCTCTGGGTTCTCTGTAACCTTTGTGGCGGATCGAAAATCGGTGAAATCCGTGGTAAAAAATATATGGATGAAATAAAGAAATTGCAGCCGCCTCTGCCCGAAGCAGATGTGTGCTTGTTAAAAGCAGGCCAAGAAGTTGCTATTACCGGCACAATCTACACCGCACGGGACATAGCGCATAAAAGATTATGCGAGTCGATAGATGCAGGCGAGAAGCTGCCGCTCGAGCTTGAAGGAGCAATTATTTACTTTTGCGGCCCCACGCCTGCCCGGCCCGGAAGGGTAATTGGTGCTGCCGGCCCCACCACCTCGTCAAGAATGGACGCTTTCAGCCCCAAACTAATTGCCAACGGCCTGAGAGCAATGATTGGAAAAGGATATCGAGGCACTGAAGTTAGAGACGCCCTGAAAAAATATGGTGCCGTCCATCTATCTACTATCGGCGGGGCAGGGGCCCTGTTAAGCAAGCACATCGTCTCTGCAGAAGTAATTGCGTACGAAGATTTGGGAGCCGAAGCCATAAGAAAACTTGAGGTAGTCGATTTCCCCGCTGTCGTTGCGTATGACTGTTATGGAAACAGTGTTTATAAATAAGGAGCCACCCAGTTGAAAGTTGCTTTACTCGGTCTGCTGCAATCCGGCAAGAGCACTATTCTGGCGAGCTTGAGCGGCAAGGCAATCCCTCCGATTGGCTCGACGGCGATTGAAGAAGCTATTGTACCGGTCCCCGATGAACGGCTCGATTGGCTGACCGAATACTATAAGCCTAAGAAAACAACCTACGCAACACTCGACTGCCTCGATTTGCCGGGATTTAACTTCACCGATGAGCATGGCCGGGCCGCGGCAAGAAGGCTGATTAACCAGATAAGAACCATTGATATGTTTGTTCTGGTACTCCGGGCGTTTGAAAACCCCGCCGTACCGCCTTATCGAAACACTGTAAATCCAGACAGAGATTTGGCAGAATTGCGGACCGAGCTGCTGCTTGCTGATTTGGAGCTTGTTGCCACACGCATAGAAAAGCTCGAAAAGCAGGTGCATAAACCCACCAAGACCCAGGCACACGATAAGGTGGAATTGGAGCTGCAAAAAAAATTGCAAGAGGCGATTGAATCGGAAAAGCCGATTAGCTCGGCTATTGAAACCGAAGCCGAACGTGAAATGATTAAGTCCCTCGGGTTCCTGACCTTAAAGCCGATTGTAGTTGCAGTGAACGTTGGCGAGAATCAGTTGGAGGCGAAATTCGATTTTAGCGAGCGTGTTGACGCCTCTGTGCCCGTGGTTACAATCTGTGCCAAGCTGGAATTCGAACTGGCACAATTGGACGCCGGCAGCAGAGCGATGTTTTGCGCTGATTTGGGCATCACCGAATCGGCAGCGAGTAAATTCGCCGGGAGCTGCTATTCCGCGATTGGCCTGATTAGCTTTTTAACGGTTGTCTCGGGTGAGCTGCGCGCCTGGCCCATAAAGCAGGACACCGTTGCGCTTGATGCGGCCGGCAAGGTGCATACCGACATTAAACGAGGTTTTATTAGAGCTGAAACTTTCGCCTTTGACGACCTGAAAGAGCTTGGCAGCGAAAAGGCCCTCAAAGCTGCCGGCAAAATCCGCCTCGAAGGTAAAGACTACGTTGTTCAGGATGGCGACGTTATTAATTTCAGATTCAACGTCTAACGCAACAAAAGAGAAAGATGAATTTATGAAGGCAGTAGTATTGACCGGCATCAATCAAATGGAGCTGATTGATGTGCCGGAGCCGAGTATAAAGGAAGATAGCGATGTTCTGCTCAAAATAGAAAAAGTAGGCATCTGCGGCTCCGACATCCACTACTACGAGACCGGGCGAATCGGCCGACAAATTGTTGAGTACCCTTTCATAATAGGACATGAATGTGCTGCGACCGTTAAAGCCGTGGGCAAGTTGGTCACCCGTGTTAAGGTTGCCGACAAAGTCGCGGTCGACCCGGCCGTATCGTGCCACGAGTGTGAACAGTGCACCCAGGGCAGAGAAAACACCTGTGAAAATTTACGCTTCCTCGGCTGCCCCGGGCAGGGCGGTGGATGTTTGTGCGAGTATATTGTTATGCCCCAGGAATGCTGTTTTCCAACCAACGGGGCGATTACTCTTGAGCAGGCGGTTTTGTGTGAGCCGTTGTCTATAGCTGTGTATTCAGTCAAACGGGCCCGGATGTCGGAAGGTGCCAGCATAGGAGTCCTCGGCGCAGGCCCTATTGGCCTCAGCGTTTTGTTGGCAGCCAAAGCTGAAAAAAACAGGAAGATATATGTTACAGAGAAAATTGACGCGCGTCTGGAAGCTGCCCGGGGCGTCGGTGTTACCTGGATGGGCAATCCCAATCACATAGACATCGTCAGCGAAATCCTCAGTGCTGAACCGCTCGGTCTCGACGTTGTTTTCGAGTGCTGTGGTCAACAGGATGCCCTCGACCAGGCCTTTGACATACTAAGGCCTGGTGGCCAACTCGTCATAATAGGAACCGCCAGGCAGGAGCGAATCTCTTTTGATGTTGACAAGTTCAAGCGAAAAGAACTTTCTATAAGGTATATTCGCCGCCAGAATCATTGTGTCCAGACAGCGCTGGACTTGATTGAAACCGGAGAGGTTAGTGTTGACTTTATGATAACGCATCATTTCCCACTCGAACAGACAAAGAAAGCGTTCGACTTGGTGGCCGGCTATCGCGATGGTGTAATTAAAGCTATGATTAACCTGTAAATATGTGTAAAAATTAATCTTTTGGAGATAGAAGTGGATGAGTTGGCTTAATTTAGAAGGAAAAGTTGCAATCGTTACCGGAGCCGCTTCCGGCCTCGGCAAAGCTGTTTGTGAGGGATTAGCCGAAGTAGGAGCGAAAATTGTCGTCGCCGATATAGACAAAGAAGGCGCCAAACAGACCGCTGCTGAGTTAAAGGAGAAGTTCGGCGGCGAGCATATTTCTACTGCGACAGATGTAACCAGTAAAGCAAGTGTTGACGCTATGATACAGGCGACACTCGACGCTTTTGGCAGCGTTAATATTATGGTCAACAACGCCGGCATAAATGTCCCACGGCTGCTCGTTGACCCGGCGGGCAAAGAGGAGTTGACCGAGGAGATTTGGGACAAGGTTGTCTCAGTCAATCAAAAAGGACTCTTCCTGTGTGCGCAGACGGCTGCGCGGGTTATGATTAAGTCCGGCAATGGCGGTGTCATAATCAATATGGCTTCCGAGTCCGGCTCCGAAGGTTCCCAGGGCCAGAGCGTCTATGCCGCCACGAAGGCGGCCGTTTACAATCTGACCAGGTCCTGGGCAAAGGAGCTCGGCAAATACAATGTCAGGGTTGTCGGCGTCGCCCCGGGAATACTGGAAGCAACCGCGCTGCGGTCGGAGGAATACGAACGCGCGCTGGCCTACACGCGAGGAATTACCCTCAAAGAGCTGCGTGAAAGGTATAAGAAAGCTGCTATTCCTCTGCGAAGAAGTGGCAAACTGAGTGAAGTTGCCAATACGGTATGCTTCCTGGCCTCCGACCGCAGCGCCTATATCCACGGCACCGTCATTAACGTCTCGGGCGGAAAGACCAGAGCATGAGTCATTTTTTCCTTGAAAATCCTCTTTCGGTATAGTGTAATATCATATTGATATGCGGGAAACCATATAAAAGATCTGATGATAAAGGAAACCGCATAAACACAGTTAGATTTAGTTGAAGATGAATTAGAAATATTATATAATACACTGGATTTTGAATAAAGGAGGCGAATGTTATGGGAAGAATTGTTGCAAAAGTAACCGTAACTAATCCTATTGATAAAGCTAAATCTCGAACATTTGACGCATTAGTCGATACAGGCGCCAGTATGCTAACATTACCAAAGAATTGGAAAAAGGATTTAGGTAATTTGGCTGAAACACGGATAGCGAAAGTAGAGTTTGCGGATCAAAACATTAAAGAAGTAGAAATTTGTGGTCCGGTATCTATACAAGTCGAAGGATTTCAAAAGATTTTTAGTGAAATAGCTTTTTTGGAAATGAATGCCTCGGATGGTGCATATGAACCGTTAATAGGCTATATCCCATTGGAGCAATCAGGAATATTAGTGGACATGCTTGGCCATAGATTAAAAGCGGCCAAATATTTAGACTTAAAATAAAAATCTAACAGCAGGGATATTATACGGCAAATCTGCCGGACGAAAATGATTATGCGGAAACCAGATAAGCAGTAGTTAGCTGAAAAAATAATAAAAATATGACATAATTTCCTTGTTAGGAGATAAATATGCCTGAAATTTGTCGTTTTCTTGGAATTATTATTTATATGCTTTATGATGACCACAGACCACCCCATTTTCATGCAGAATATGGTGAATATCATATTACGGTTAATATTCTTACAGGAGTGGTTGAAGGTAAATTCCCTAAACGTGCTTTGCGTGCGGTATTTGAATGGCACGAAATATACAAAGATAAATTGTTAGAAGATTGGGAATTGGCAGAGAAGCACATGCCATTAAAGAAAATACCACCTTTGGAGTGAATTATGATTTACGTTAAGGAAGCAAAATATAAAGGGGATTATAAGATTTGGTGTCGGTTCAACAACGGGGAAAATGGAATTGTTGACTTAGAAGGAGAACTTTGGGGTCCTGTCTTTGAACCACTAAAAGATAAAGAAAGATTTAAAAATTTTAAAATCTCTGATGTCCTCCATACAATAGCTTGGGAAAATGGTGCTGACCTTGCCCCAGAGTTCCTTTACGAACATCTTCAGAAATAAAATTCGAACAGCAAGGTTTTATGCGGAAACCATATAATCAATAGTTAGGGCTCACATTAGTAATAATGTCTCAGGGTTGGTACGAAACATGGACAATGAATTCGTTTGCTAGCCTGCTTACAGATGCAATTGCATTTGATATTCAGGCTCAAGCGAAAGACATGCTTGATTTTCCTACTATAAATCGTTACTCCAAAGCCTCGCTAACCACCGCTGTTCTGTCTATCGAGTCTGGTGCAAATAGTTGTATCGCGAGGATGACTTACCCTGAACTGGTAATCCAGCAATTAGATAAGTTATCAGTAATAGATAAATACGATGTTCTTTATAGCGCTAGATTTGGGAAAAAGATTGACAGAGGTAACAAACCCCTTCAAGTTGTACGCGAGCTGTTTCAGTTGCGTAATTGTTACGTGCATCCAAAGTTGCAAAGAATTAAAACGAAGATTGCGATAAATGAAAAAGGTGAGAGGACTTATGAGAAGGTGTCAGAACACAAAAAGAACACGCCAATCTTGAAAGCTTCTTACGATTTTGCGACTTGGACTGGTGAGCATTCCCGTAAAGTTGTTAGAGAGACAATAATTTTCTTTAACCACTTCTTTTCTGAGCTTTGTGGCTTGAGCGCAAAGGAATGCTCACATTTGCTATCGCTATTTGTGAAAGGCCCGGCAAATACAGCGACATTTTTGGCCGTCCACGAGATAGATATTCTTAAAAAAGTTAAAAACGAATATGGGGTAGAAATAAGATTTTTAGTCTATTAAGGAACAGAGAGGTTGAACTCTAACAAGGCCGTCAACTCGCACATCCAAAAGCGTCCCTTGGCTTTTGGCTGACGCTTATGGCCGCCGTTAGCTGAGATTTTGGATCCTTCGACAGAGTTTACCCTGAGCGTAGCCGAATGGGCTCAGGACAAGTTTTAGTGGTATAAGGAGGTAGCTATGAGAATATTTCGACTTATTGGCTGGCCCCGTTAGAGACTTTTTCCGTCGGGTCTCTAACGAGGCTCGCTGGTCTTCTTGCTCAGAAAAAAAGTGCTTGAAATTTTAGCGAACGAGTGTATGATATAAGTATGGGTACGTTTCACACAAGTTGCAAAATTGAGAATCACGTCGATAGGTCAAAATCAGTCCGAATACCGAAGCTCCTCGTGGATACGGGTAGCGAATACACCTGGATTCCTGCGGCAAAGTTAGAGAAGATTGCAGTCAACAGAGAAAAGAAGGACATCCGCTTTGTTATGGCTAATGGTGAAGTGATCACTCGCAGCGTCGGTTTTGCAATAGTGCATATAGGAAAAAACTTCACCATAGATGAGGTGGTCTTTGCCGAGCCCGGTGACCTGATCTTGCTGGGCGCTCGGACCCTCGAGGGGCTCAATCTTACTATCGACGCCATCAGGAAGAAGCTTGTTGCGGCCGGTCCCCTGCCAGCCGCCTAATTAATCCTTGCTGAGTATCTTGCTTCATAACCTGCAAGAACGTGTTTTTCCTTGTTTCCGGCTGAATCTGAGATTAAAATCGGCCATTATGGCAAAGGCAAGTATTGTCAGCATCGGCAATGAGCTTCTCAGCGGTCAGACAATAGACACTAACGCTTCCTGGCTAAGCGGGAGACTGCTTTCAATTAGCATACCTGTTGTCAACTCTTACACCGTCGGCGACGATACGGATGCAATTATCCGGTCATTTAATCTGGCGACGAGTGACGCTGACCTGGTTCTGGCAACCGGCGGGCTGGGCCCGACTGATGATGATTTGACCCG
>CAZWKM010000108.1:0-6772 GCA_964634165.1 uncultured Pirellulales bacterium
GGCAAAGCCGCCTACGCCAGCGGCCAGTTCACCAAGGCGCGGGACTTATTTCTAAAGGCTTCCCAGACGGATACCGGCAATCCGGAAGTCTTTCTCTGGCTGGGAAAGGCCGAATACCAGCTTGGTGCTGTTGATAAAGCAATCGCCGCCTGGAAGCGGACGCTCAAGCTGGCACCCGAGCAACCCTACGCCGCCAGGATGCTGGCCGTGCTGCGAGGCGAAGCGGTCGAAGTTGACACCCGGATGAAGCTCATCGAAGTAATGCTCCAGGAGAGACTCTACGGGCCGGCGCTGAGCGAGTGTATGAAACTGCTGGATGAAAAGGCACTCTCCGAGTTGCAGCGCCCGAAGGTAATGACGCTCCAGGCGGAATCGCTCGTGCGAATGCACAAAGGTCCCGATGCCCGCAACGTGCTGCACGAACTGATGGCCCTATATCCCCGGCAGGCCGATCCGGTGAAGACGACGCTGTTGTTGGGTGAAGCGAAGCTGCAGGGTGATGAGCGATCGATCGCCGAAGCCCTGGTAATATTGAGGAAACTGGTTGCTGATCATCCCCAGACTCCCGCCGCCGCAAACGCTCAGTACGACATAATCACACACGATCCGAGACTCGCATCGGGTGCAGCCCGGGCCGAAGCGATGGCCAAGTGGCTGGCGGCCAACAGCGAGCACGAATTTGCCGATAGCGGCCGTCACATCCTGTTGGGTACCTATTTGAGCTTGGCTCTTCAGGGGATAAAACCCGGCCCGGAGTCCGACTTGAGCCCGACTGACGTCAAAGCGCTGGCACTGGCCGCCGAGATCTACCGGCGGGAGTTGTCGGCAGGCAAGGCTAACGAATTGACCAAGCGTCTTTTAAGTCATATTCGGTCGCGATACACCAACAGTAAGGCCTACACGGCGGCCATCCGGGCGATGGAGACCCTGCTGGCGGCCCCGCTGCCTCGGGGCAATCGTCTATCGGTACTTAAGGCCTTGGCGTCGGCGAAGTATCTTATCGCCGCACAGTGGCTGGACGAGACGGCCCGAGCAGGGCAGCTTCCCGTCGGCGTCGCGCGCGGAAAGCTGCCCGAGAAACTGACCGACGTCCTGACCACCTTCGAGACCATCCGCAAGGAGTATCCGGCGGAACCCTTCTGGGCCGATCAGGCGAACCTGGCCAGGCGGGTGCGGGCATCGGCCTCACGAGTCCTTCCCACGGCCGAGTTCAAGGGGCTCAAAGGCCCCGACGCCTGGGCCCTGGACATCGCCATGCCGGTGATAAAGGCCAACGCCGACGCGGCGGCGGTGAAATCGGCCGTCGCAACGGTACAGGCAATCATCAACGAACGCACGAAGGTTCAAAAGCCGGGGTCTCGAAAACTGGCGGTTGAACTCAGCGTCGAACTGCTTGAGGCGATTTCACCTTCGTCCCCAAGCTGGTCGCCAGCGGTCGTGTCTTACTGCAAGGTGGCAAGCAAATATGCGGCTTACGTGTTCCAGGAAAATATCAAGGCCGGGCGGGCGGAGGAAAACACGAAACTGTCCGAGCTACAAAAGTCGTATCTTACAACTCTGAAGAACCACGTGGTCGGGAATGCGACATATGCACCGGAAGCACTGGTACAACTGGCCGAACACGTCAAACCCTGGATCAAACATGGGCACTGGACAGTAGCCGAACAGGTGTACACTACAGTGGCCGAAGCCCTACCGGAGAAAGAACGACGACAGGCCCAATTGGCGGTAGTAAATATTTGGATAGAACAGGTCAGGAGAGAGCATCAGCGGCTGGTTGCCGCCGGGCTGACGGTGCCCCGAGAGTTGCATCCGACGATGAAGAAGGCCCTGCTGCGTTGCTGCCGGCTTCAGGCCGGGCTTGACCAGGAACGTTCGATTCTGGCGCAAGTCCGCAGCGTTTGGGACAGCATTGTTGGTCACTACAAAAAGCTTGAGTACTTTGATATCGTAGAACAAGCCATAAACGTCAAACCGTCTAAAATTATAGACGCCGCCGATGCCTATGCGGACTTGCAGCTTGCGAACCTGAAATTCGAGCTGGCGCGGCGAGAGCTTAGCTTGCTGTTGAATCAGTACGACGGCACAGAGAAGATTAAGTTAACCCCTGCGTTTGAGACAGCAATCAAAGCCTATGTGAAGTTTATCTCCGAGAGACCCTCCGGCGCTCTGCGTGACCAGGCGGTGGCGGGTGTGTTCCAAATCGCGCAGGTTTTCGAAAGGCACAAGGCATACGATGTGGCAGTCAAAGTGTACAACGACTTCGCAGTATTTGCGGCGAAGGTAAAGGCACTGTCACAGGCGGCGCCAGGCTCCAGCAGCGTGGTTGAACGCGCTGCATTTGCTGCAGCGGCCGCCCTGGATGCCAAAGCTCGCCTGGCTCTGTCCAGGGAATTAGAGGACCGGAAAGACGCCGCGGTGGCCCCCGATAAGGTCAGCAGCGAATTCACCGCAGCCATCGAGGCCTACAAGAACTTCATTAAGGCTTATCCAAAAAGTGTACTGCTTGGTCATGCGATTGAAAAGATTATGGCCGTTGCGCTGGAATACGCCAGGGTGGACGCCTGGGATGTGGCAGAGAGCATCTACGCCGGGCTGCTCGCCGAAGAGTCCCGTCAGTTTGCTCCGGCAAACTGCCGGGTTCGCCGCGTTGAACGGATAGAGTTCTGTCGCGGCTTGTGTCAGCTGGGCAAGGTGATACCCGAGCATGCCAAAGGCGTTCTGACCACCCTGACCTTGAAAGAAATATCTCGGCCGGAGGGCGCAGATGAAAAACGCGCTTTCGCAAAAGCCACGGAGTTCGACGCGTTTGAGACTGTCGGTGGTAGAGCAGACCTTACAGCGGCAGAACCGCGCTCAGCAAGGCCTGCAAAGGGACCCGTGTCCTCTGCTGAATATGGGGGTGGTGGTTATGGGGGTTATCTGGGATCGCGAGCAGACGACCTCAAGGTCAGGGATTCGCTTGTTGTGGCAGCCCTTCGCCAGGAAGAAGTAAGCCGGGCGGCTCGTGTCGCCAGGCTTCGCGAGCAGCTTAGTTACCGGCCCGTACGGAAGGCCCAACAACAAGCTGCAGTAAAGGCACCGGTTTTGTCTGACGCGGAAATCACTCGCCAGGAAAAGGCGCTCAACGCGGCGTACGAAATCTTCCAGGCAATCCGGAAGAAATACCCGCGCACCAGCACCGCCGAGCAGGCCCGCGGCGAGGTCAAGGTTATGATTGACCACTGGCGGACAATCAGCCAGTGGCGGCGGGCAGCGGGGCTGGCAGAGCGATTCTTAAAAGACAATCCGACCGACAAGGAGCTTCCTGCGCTTCGTCTGAGTGTTGCCCGTGATTACTTGGCCTGGGCGGCCCAGCCGGTCGAGGATAAACCGTCCAGGCAGTTGATGCTCGGTGAGGTAGCGCAGCGCTTCACAAAGGCGCGTGATGAGCTGACCAGGGTCGTAACCAACTTTCCCAGGGAACGAACACTGCTGCAGCAAGCCCAGTGGGACATCGCGAACAGTTTCTTGACGCAGGCGCGCGTGGTCGATGCCTTCAGCGCCACATTAGCTCGCGGCCAGTACGTGCGTGCCACCAAAGAGCTGCTGCGCCTGGCTGATGAATATTACGACCACCCCAAGATCGGCACGGTCCCGCAGATGCTATGGGACATCTCTGGCGAGCTGGCAAACAGGAAGTACTATGAGGAGGCCATTACGGTCTGGAATGACCTGATGATAAGTTTCCCCACCCATGCCCTGGCTCAGCAGGCGGCTCTGAGGACCGCGCAAACTTATCAAAACAATCTCGAGCAGCCGCTCCGGGCTGCCGAGGCCTACCAGGAAGTCAACGTTGCCCGTGGTGGGAACGATGCCGGCATCCAGAACACGATTTACCAGATTGGTGTTCAGTTGAAGAATAAAAAGCGCTGGGTCGAGGCGCTGCACGTGCTGGAGATGTTTGTGGACAGCTTTCCGCGTCACCCGCAGGCCGGCCAGGCCTTGACTATGGTCGGTCAGGTCCACCAAACCAACGAAGCCTGGGAAGACGCCATCGCCGCCTACCGCCGCGTCATAACCGAGTTCCCAACCGGCAACTGGATCAAAGACGCCAGGTGGTCCATCGCCGAATGCACCATTAACCTGAGCCGGTGGCGAGAGGCTATGGATGGATATGAAGCTTACGTGCGCAATTACCCTGGCGACGGCAAGGTGACAGAAGCCAAACGCCGGGTCGGTATTTTGAAGGACCTTGTCCGGTACCAGACGCTGGTGGACGAAGAGGGCCAGCGCAAGGCGTTTGATGCCCAGTATCAAATAGCGACGATAGTATTGAAGCAGTTGTCTAACCGCATCAAGGCAATAATCGAGTACCGCAAGGTGGCAGCAAATTGGGCCAAGAGCCATCTGGCCGACGACGCCCTCTATGCCGTCGCCACAAGTTACCTTGCGATGGGCGAAACGGACAAAGCCCGCGAGGCGGCCAGGGTCGTCGCCAAGCAGTACCCTGAGAGTCCGCTGGCCGACGACGCTCTTTATCTCATCGGGGCGAGCTACGAGGACGAGGCAAACAAATTCGCCGCGGCAACGCGGGCCAAAACAGTCGAACTTGCTCAGGAAACCGCCCAGCGCGAGGCCTACTATAACGTGCAAGCGGCCCGTGGGCGGAATATAGATGTACAACAGAAACTCATTGCGTCGCTGAAAAAGGGCGGAATGGGTCAGAAGGCTGAGCTGGAAGAGGCGAAGGCCGCGGCTGTGAATGTGTGGTTCAATGTAGCCAATGTCGATCTTGCTGCGGGAAGGGCTTTCCAGGTCGTTGAGACCCTGACAGCCGCCCAGTTGGCCAATCGGCAGGACAAGATTAACGCTGCTCTGCGCAGGGCAGTTAGCGCATACGATGAGACATCCAGAGTGCCGGCCGGCGACAAAGCCGGGGATGCCCTGCTGAGAATGGCGACTATCTACGATGAACGATTGAAGGATTCGAGCGCCGCCATGGCCACCTGGCTGGAAATCGTAAGACAATTCAGCGGTACTGCCGTCGCAGAAGATGCAAGCTGGCGGATAGCCCAGTCCTATGAGCGCGAGGGTAAATACGCTAAGGCGATCGAAGCCTACAAGGCGTTCCTGCGGAACTACCGTCGCAGTTCAAAGGCCAGCGGTGCCCAGTTTGCCATCGCCGAGAACTACGAGCACCTGGGTCAGTGGGTCAATGCGATGGACGCATACACAAATTATATCAACAACTTCCCCAAAGGCCCGATGGTCCAGAAGGCGCGTGAGCAGATTAACTGGATCAAGGCCTACAGGCTATAAAACATAAGATAAGAACCGAAAAACTGTGGAATACAAAAATTTTTAGTTTTGGCTTTTTACGGAGATACGATAATGAGGAAACAGATTCTAATCGCGACGCTCGTGCTCTTATGCACTTGTGCACCTGTGCACTTTGCTCTTGCGGCAGAAGCAACCAATGAGCAGCCGTCGCAAATTCCAGACGCTGAAAAGCAATTCAAGGACGGACGCAAGGCCTTGTTTCAGGGCAATTACGGCCTGGCCATTGACCTGCTTAAGAAGGCAGTTGAGCAGGACGAGACCAAGACCAGTTACCGGCTGTATCTGGCCCGAGCCTACTACTACGCTGGACAGGAACAGGAAGCTGAAAAGCTGCTGGCGGATATTCTCAAAGAGACAACCGAGCACGTTGAAGGAGGACAATTGCTTGCCGAGATTTACGCAAAGCAGAAAAAATGGAAAGGTGTGGTTAAGGTACTCGAGCCGCTGCTTAAGTACCGTCACGACTATCCGACCTACCACCTGCTGGCTGAGGCCAAGTACAATTTGAACGATTACGAGAAGGCCCGCAAGTACTTCGAAGAGGCCGTCAAGTTGAATGCTAAGAGTGGTTCGGACCACTATCAACTTGGTAACATCTATCTGGCGAGCAATTCCTTTGCCCTGGCAGCCGAGTCGTACCAGTCGGCTCTGCGGCTTGGAGTGGACACCCCTGTTCTGCACTATAAGCTGGGCTCAGCCTACTTCAACCTGCGGAACTACTTCGGCAAAATCTCGGTGGTTACGGTCAAAGCGGGTAAGACGGGCACGATAAGCGGCGACTGGTATTTGATTGAACCGGTGCCGGGCAAGACGGATGTCTTCCGTGCCGCACCGAGAGCTTGCGCCGTTTATCAAGTGGCCAAGGCCGTATCCGATGGTATCAAGGACAGTCCGGATATTCAGTTCTTATTCGCAAACATCTACCTCAACGCTCGTCGTTACAAGCAGGCGTACGAGATGTTCAAAAAGCTCGAACCAACAATACCGAAGGAAGACAGGGCCCTGTTTTATTATTATCACGCACAGTCGGCATTTGGCGTGCATCGATATGATGAGTATCTGGAGCTGTTGCGAAAAGCGATAAAGCTGGATGAGGCCACATACAGCAGCGCCCTGGTCGAAGCTTATCTGAAAGTAGCCGACCGACACAATCAGGCCGGTCGGCTCGACAAGTACATTCAGTTTCTGGCCAAGGCGGTGCAGGAAAGTCCTGAAACGGCGTCGCTGCATCTAAAGCTCGGCCACGCATTCGAGGAGGCCCAGGAATACGCCAGGGCGATTGCACAATGGCAGATGGTCCTGGATTTAGAGCCCGACCATCCCAGGCGGATGGAGCTGTTAAATCTCATCGGAAAATACAGAAAGCAACCAATTGAGAAGACAGAGGACAGACAATCTGACTTCTGACTTCTGACTTCTGACTTCTGACTTCTGACATCTGACTTCTGAC
>CAZWKM010000109.1:0-2133 GCA_964634165.1 uncultured Pirellulales bacterium
ACTCTTGCCGGATATTGCCCCGTCATCAGCGCCGCCCGGTAAGGTGAACAAACCGGCGCCGCTGCGTAAGCGTCGCTAAACTTCATACCTTCGCTCACCAGCTTGTCGAGATTCAGCGTTTCATTAAACCTGTTGCCATAGCATCCCAGCTCAGCCCAGCCCAGGTCATCAGCCAGAACAAAAATGATGTTCGGCTTGCCCTCAGATGCCTTGCCCGAGATTAGCTTAGATGTACTCACACACCCTTGTGTTGCCAGTGTTACCGTCCCCAGACCTATGGCTTTCAAAAAGTCACGACGTGTATTACCAGCTGTACTCATATTTGTTTCCTCCCGTCTTCGTTTGGCTTAGGTTGGTATCGGTTATTCGCAGTTGAAGTATCTTTCGTGTCCCGTCGGTAATCCTGGCTTGCTCACTCATGCGAATCGGCCAGACCCAGACTATTTTCTCACTATCGGCTATGATAAGCAGTTTACGCCTTAATTCCTGCGGCACTTTCGCGGCGGTCAGGAATTTGCCAACCTTTTTTTCTCCCGCCGAACCCAAAGGCCAAAAACGCTCCGCGCCTTCACGAAAACGAACCAATAACGGTGATTTCATCTTATCAAAATCAAACCATTCAACAAATTGTTTTTTTTCCGCCTTGAACTTTTCAACATCACATTCTCCGGTCTCAAGAACAGATGCCTCTATCAAATAATTGCCAAATCTTGTTTGTCCGGGGACCTTCAATTCGATACTATCGCTTGTTTGCCTTTCGGGCTGCCGGTCTTTTTGCCGACTGAAAATTACTTTTCCGTATTCAAAATCAACCACAAACCCATCCGGCAATTCTATTTTTTTGTTACTGACTTTTTGCTGCGCTAATTGTAATATTCTCTCATAGTGTCTTTGTGTCAGGTTTCTCTCACCGCTGCCGATGGCGCTCAAACTTCGTCGAACCAGCTCGACCTTTACCGGCTCCGGCTCCGACAAAAACCTCTTCAAATTCAGTGCGACTCTGTCATTGCCGCAATCAGCCAGCTCCGGCCACATCTGCTCTGCACGGCTGCAAACCAACCTATAAAACTCCCGCGCCGACTCAGTTAGCTCGGATAATTGCTCCACGATACAGCCGCGGCAGTCTTTTTGTAATGCCGGAAGCAGCCGATGACGAATAAAGTTTCGCCTGTAAGTACAATCAGCGTTTGTATGGTCTTGCCGCCATTTTAGATTTCGCTCTTCTAAATATTTGAGAATCTCATCTCGCCTGACGCACAGCAGCGGCCTTACAAAGCGAATATCGCCGGCAAAGACCCGCACCGGCCAGATACCCCCAAGACCGCGAAAGCCCGTCCCGCGGAGCAGTCGCTGCACGACCGTCTCGGCGTTGTCGTTTTTTTGATGGGCCGTTACTATCCGGCTGCAGTTGTTGGCCTTTGCAATTTCAAGCAGACTCTCAATCCGCAGCTCCCGGGCAGCCGTCTCAATTGATAGTTTATTTCTGCGCGCATACACTCGAACGTCCAGCCGCTTTGTTGTTATGGCCAGCTTTAGCTCGGCCGCCTGTGCCAAAACAAAAGCTTCATCCAGCTCAGCATCGGTCCCTCTTAACTGATGATTTATATGAGCGCAAATCAGCTCGGCGCCCAAAACGCCCTCAGTCTTCATTGCGCACATAGCATAAATAAGCACGGTTGAATCAGCTCCGCCGGAAACAGCCAACAAAATTCTATCTGCCGGGTCAAAAAGCCCGTTGGCTTTGATAAAACCGGCTATCTTGTTCTCAAATTCCAACAGCATTTTTTATACATAAAAAAACGGGCCTGACTCGTACCGAGGCCAGGCCCGAAACTCCATCGCAAAAAACTTTACCCCAAACTTTCGTCAATGTCACTCACCACTTCTGTCGCTTTGGGTCAGCTCCATAATACGCTCTTCTATAAATTCTTTACGCCTGGTAGACAGTCCACCTCTTTTGAGGACCTCCTGATAATTCTCCAACGCCTCTGCTCTGCGAATATGCAGTCGTTTATCCCAGATATACGCGGCCTTAAACCTCGCAGGATATATCGTGTCGGGGTCCCACTGATAGGTCCGTTCGTAGTATAAAGCGGCTATCGTGTAGTCCCCGAAATGTTCATGAATTCCACC
>CAZWKM010000109.1:2233-6667 GCA_964634165.1 uncultured Pirellulales bacterium
GTTCGTAGTATAAAGCGGCTATCGTGTAGTCCCCGAAATGTTCATGAATTCCACCAGCCTTGAATGCCGCATCATCAATCTTGTCGCTGGTAGGATGCTTGCTTATCAGTTGATTGTATTTATCCAGAGCCAGCCGCAGCAGGTTCTCGTTGTAAATAATCACCAAACCTTTAGCCTGCTTTTCAAGCCGCACCGCATCCATATACATTAGTTCCGCTTCGGGAATCATAGTGCTCGCCCTCAAATTAGGCCCCGCTGTGATGGCCTCAATGATGTAGTTATATTGCGGGATAGCATCTAACGCCGCCAGCTCCTTTTTAGCCCACTTCAATTTCATATTGTTGCCCGTCCTGGTATAGTAGTCTACCAGCAATTTAAGACCCTGCCGATACGCCTGCCGATTGACTGCCATCTCTTCGATAATATCGGTCTCGCTGCCCACCTCCATCTTAATCACCGCAGCGGACCTGATTTGGGCCGGCAAAAGCTGGCTTCTGCCGCTGTCAACTCCCTGGCAGCCAACCAACACGTTCAATAAGACTATAAGTGCTGCCGTCAAAATTGTCCTTGCCATAATGGCCTCCTTTCAATCTTGAACTCAATTTTACAGATACCGGATGGTTAAATGGCAATTGGTTAAATAGTTATCACTCACCGATTACCATTCACCAGTTACCAATTACCAATCAAACGCCTGCCCGTCAAGAATAAACTCTTAAAAAAAATATTCAGCGACCCCGGCCCCCACTTTCACCCCTCACAGGCCGATTTTATTTGTTCCGGGCAAGATAACCGCTCAAAACCACAGCCGGTATTTTAGCAGCGACCCCCGCCAATTTCTACAACTTTTCCCCCACAAATGCAGGCGTGGGGGCACCCTTAAGCGCAGTAGGGGCAGCCCTATGTGCCTGCCCTGTCTCCTTGAAAAAGCCATTCCAGGATGCTGCGGATGGCTCCGCCCCGAAAAAGTCTATAACCGAAAGTCACTTGAACCAAATCCTGATGAAGTCAGGTAGCCCCGACCCACAAATCGCTCTTAAATTTTTTTAATTTTTTTTAATTTTTTTTCTCGATAGCACTTGACTAAAGATAAATCTATGTTATACTTGTAATAGTTGAAATAGTACAAATACTCAGGTTGATTTATGCAGTTTCTCATAGACAATGCCTCAGGCAGGCCTGTTTACCAGCAGATAATAGGCCAGATTAAGCGAGACATCGCTTTGGGTAGGCTCACCAAAGATGAAAAGCTGCCTACGGTAAGGCAGCTGGCCGCTCAGCTTGCCATAAACCCCAACACAATAGCCAAGGCCTACCGACAGCTGGAACAGGAAGGCATTATTGTTACCAAGCCGGGTGCCGGTGCTTTTGTCGCGAATCTTGACAGTAATCTGAGCAGAGCCGTCAGAAAAAAACTCGTTTCCGAGGAGCTTGAGCGAATTGCAGTTGAGGCTTTTCACATGCAAATTGACAGGCAAACACTATTGGAGTGGTTCAATAACACAGTTGAAAAATTCAATTTGCCTTTGAAGAAGGGACCATCGAATGGATGAGAACGTTATCAGAGTCGAAAATCTTGTGAAATACTTTGATGGCCGTTGCGTCCTGGACGGCATCAACCTGAATGTACCACCGGGCTGCATCTACGGCCTGTTGGGACGAAATGGTAGCGGGAAAACAACCATTATTCGAATTCTTTTGGGCCTCGAACCGCCGACCCGGGGACAGACTTTCCTGTTGGACGCCCAATCAACCAATCTTTCCGAAAAAGTCCATGGCCGAATCGGTTACGTAGCTGAAGCCCACAACCTTATCCAGAACTATAAGGTCAGCCGACTTGTTAAACTCTGCAAAGACCTTTCCCTGCAATGGAACGACAAATTTTTTAATCATCTCATAGAAACATTCCGTTTGCCGATGGACCGCAGAGTAAGGCAACTGTCCATCGGTATGCGAGCGCAATTGAACCTTGCGCTGGCTATGGCAATAGACCCGGAACTGCTCATCCTTGACGACCCTACACTCGGCCTTGATACCGTGGCTCGCCGCCGGTTCCTTGAGCTTGCCATTGACGTCATTCAGCAGCAGGGCAGAACCATTTTATTCTGCTCCCACATCCTCAGCGATGTGGAGCGAATCGCCGACCGCATAGGCATACTTGCCGGCGGCAAACTCGTCGTGGATTGCCCTCTCGAACAGCTCAAAAAGTGTGTTAAAAAATTGCGGGTAATCTTCCCCGAATCCCCACCCCCGGACCTCTATCTGACCGAAATTATAAATCAGCAAACCCAGGGCAGAGAATTGGTAATAACCGTCGCCAACTGGAATAAGCAGAAACAGACCGTTCTCGAAACCTTCAAGCCCTCAAGCTGCACTGAGATACCAATGTCCCTTGAGGATATATTTATAGAATGCACTAAACCCAGTCCAGTGCCGGTTACTAACCTGTAACAGGAGATTAAAATGTTTACACTTATAAAAAGAGAGATTCAGGACCATATAGCATATTTCCTCGGAGCGATTCTTTTCTCCGCAGTCATTATTGCCATATCGATTTCTCTAATATACCACTACGATTCTGGGGACCCTCCTGTGTTTCGTATTGGTCTCTCATTTCCGGTTATTATTGTGGTAATCATTGGCTTTTGTGCTATGGGTGCAACCCAGATGTACACCGATAGAACCAGAAAAATCTCCACACTTCTATCAACTCTCGCAGTAACCCGAAGCCGGATATTGCTTGCCAGGATTATCACAGGGATTCTTGCAATTCTAACTTTGCTTGTGCCTCTGACTATTACAGCCGTCGTTCTATTGCGTCTTTTTACCCCACCTATCCCTATGTATCCTGGTTTGGTTTCCGAAATATTCATAGCAACGTTTCTAATGGCCTTTGCCTGCTATTGCCTTGGCTTACTGACCGGCTGGAACTCAAGCAAAATTATTCCTACATTAGGCGGATTGGTATTAACCTGCATCCTCGTTCCACTGGTTCTCGTCAATGGGCTGCATATCGTAGTTATACTTTTGCTGTTTATTATCGCCTCTCTAATGCGTACCTGGCACACGTTTATGTCAACATCACTTTAGGAATATAACTATGAAGTCTCTAATAAACTATCCTGTCAAGGTTTTCGCTACCGGATTTGTTGTTCTGGTATTACTCTCGATACCATTATTCTGGTTCCGATTTCTATGCCAGACATCCCTTGCTGTTAGGATGCCTCATGATGCCCAGCAGGTCTCAATAGAACCATCCGGCTTGGTGCCGCCCGAGCTTGAGAATGACCCCAACGTCGTTCGCCACTCCTACGTCCAGGCAAGTATGAGACAAGAACCTTTATTCCTTGGAATTGTTGATTATTTTCAGGCAAGGTCGCCGGGAGGACGTTACTCAAACATCTATTATTATGATAAGAAAAATGATTATTGGATGTATTTTGACGAAGAGATCGGGCAAATCGTTTATCGCTATACTGACATACAAAAAATGCCTGACAAAACTCTATTGCGAAAGAAAGTACAGCTCTATGTTGGCCCTGAAGGGGTCTCTGAAAGCCAGGATAAGAACCTCGGACGGTTTACTTCGCCAGTCGTATCCATTTCGGTGCCGCTAACACTGTACGACAAGAAGCTGCGACGCTTTTTTGCCGTCAATTTTGATGAAAGAACCGTAGTCAAAGGCCCGCAGCTGCCTAAAGATGATCCCCATAAGCCGGTTGATATAGGCATGCCGAGGAAAGAATCCGACTCTGTAAGCCTGTACTGGTCGCCGCCTGCTGTCAGTCCGTCCGAGGAAAACATAGAAAAAGGACGTCGGACATCGAAAGACCTTATACCAATTGTGCAGAGAAGCTACAAACACCGCTCGTGGCAATATTTGCTGGTCCTTGACGAATCCGGCCGAATCGACCTGCTCGACAGAGAGACTCTCGAATTTGCCGGAACCGCGGGCCGGCTCCCGGCTCCGGAGACGTTCTTCCCATCTAAGGAAGCCGTAACACCTAAGGATTTGTTGTCCTATAGGGTTTTACCACTGGCTTTCAACACCGACCACAAGTACAGAGGAATGTTCGTAGCCAGTCTTTCACGAGAGGGTACTGCTTTGGCCCTGGCCGTCTTCGATGAAAACGGAAAACTCATCAGAAAAGAATATTCCAGGCTTGCGAAATATAGAGGACCCCAATATAGAGGGCCCCAAACAATAGATGTCCGCTCCAGCAAAGCAGCTTTCTTCGAGGTCCCCTGGGCCCCTGCGCTAACCATAGCTAAGTATCTGCTGGAAAATCTTCACCCGCCCTTTCTCTCTCTTCTCTCTTATTTCACCGCAGACAGCTTTGAAGCCGCCGCCGGTCACAGGGCATTATTTATTCTGCCTAATTCATTTGTAGCAATGAAGGGTAGAGATGTTAGTGAAGGCATGGCAGGCAGACT
>CAZWKM010000110.1:0-6625 GCA_964634165.1 uncultured Pirellulales bacterium
GCGAAGCAGAGTAATCCTTGGATTATCACTTAATTTTGGGCAATTCGACAAACCAATTGCATCTAAGTTGCGTTCTCTGGCCGGTAAAACTCATTTAAGCGACAACCTTGAACAGGCAAATCCCAGCCAGTACGAACGCCAACGGCAGCAGTCGGAGGCGCTTGTTCCGCTCGATGAACAACGTGACTATCGATAGAACCAGACCAATAGCAGCGAGGGGCAAGAACGAGCAAAATGACAAAACACACACAACGAGCAGGAACACCCCTATGAAATCAAAGTCGCCACCAGCAATGGGACTGATGGTAAACCACAAAGCGGCAGGACATAATAAAAGCCCGCTCCCGAACGTGGCGACGCCTGCAACAAGTGCGATGATTGACACAATTCTTCTCATTTCACTGCCCCAGAGGTTTCTCAGGAAATGTGGCCTTTCTTTCCTCGCCTTTCACAAATTTACCCTAAACATTTGTTGACCCAATGCTATGGTGACTAAGCTTCAAATCAAGGAAAAACATAGCTAAATTTTGCTTTTTCATAATCCCTTGGCGTCGAAGAGCTTACGATATGGGCGTTTTCGTAGAATTGACAGATAACGGGTTGTTGAGTTGTAGGGAGGTTGTAAGCCTCAACTCGCGAAAATGAGGCCATGTATGGCTCGGTGCGCTCTGATTGGCTGGTGGGATTGCTCCATACTCCATGTCATCTTTTCTGGTCTTCCCAATACGAGAGTAAGAAATAGGACAACATCTCTATCATGATCACTCGGAATGCTCTTGACATTACGAACGGCTGATGTAACACTTATGTGAAGTGTGCCGGAATCGCTTTGACACGTGACGTTGGCTCTCTGTGGAAAGAATCATATGGATATCATCAAGAAAAATCCATTTTACAAAAAGCATAGAAAAGGTAATAAAGGTTACCCAGTAAGTACTATCGCTTATTATGGACCCAACAATAAGAAGGCTACAAAAGTTGTTGTAGGAATTTTTTATACAGAACACGAAGGAGACCCTGACAATATCAAGAAATGGACCAACTCAAATCCAGACATTAGAATCAATCCTTCCATTAATAAGGAAATTCAAGCATACATCGAAGAACAAGGTGTAAGAACAGTAGTAATGGCAAGTAAAATTATGGGATGTATCCATGAATCAGGACTAGATTATCCAAGGGGGGAAGAATGTTCTATTTGTAAATTTTGGATTGGGAAAGATAGATTCTCAGATGTTGACAATCCTCCGTTCATATGAGAAACGGTCTAAGCTACCTTTAGTAAGTTTTTAAACAATCGGAGGTCCAATATGGCGCATGGTTGCCAATTACAGCCAATAATTCCAAGGTTGGCTGAAAGGAACGGTCGGGTTTTATATGAACAAGAAAAAAGTGCTACAAATGACTGTGACGGAAGAAGTAGTCCAACCCATAAGATTATATTATCAAATAGTTGATAAGAAACGGTTAATTGACAGGTTTAGACAATTACGCTGTATGGATTTCGACCGTACTAATAACAGGTGGGTATGGCTTTATTCGCACGAATCGAAAATGTTAAAGTTCAAGAAATCCTACCAATCCATTCCAAAAGAGATGCATCCTATTGTCATTGGGTCTTTCTTCTTGAGAACTGGAGATAAGTTATTATTGGATTTGCGCTCATTCGAGAGAGCTATTGAGGCAATTCCATTTTTTGATAAGTATATTGGCCGGGCTGTCGCACGAATAACTTATGCCGCTGTCGTTAACCGACTGTTCGATGCGAAGGAACAGTTCTCTCCGAATCTCGACGTTTTTTTCTGCAGCGATGACATGACGGAAAATGATATGGATAAGAGCGTGCCTGAAGTAGAAGAGTTTCCTCTTCACTTCTATGAGGATGGTATCACTTCGATAGAGTTAGGTTTGCGAATGAGACAAATCATGGCATTTGAGCATTGGAAGGGCAACATTGGTTGCACGTTATTTGATGTGATAAACAGAGCAATTTCCGGGTGAAAGATAGTGGCCGTGGACCAATCTACCAAAGCGATACTGAGAATCGATTTTATCGCCCTTACTTTTATTCTGGAGATTGTTGTAGATTTCTTCGTGTTGTCGAGAACGTAGAAAAATCCGTTAGACTCCATTTGAAATGACCAAAGATGATTATTCTTCATACAGGTAGCTTTAATAACCATCTTTTTGTATGGGGTGAGAAGCCGTTAGAAAAAGATTCAGTATCATCGGCCCAGCAAGCACAAAAAGCCAAAACGACCCTGCCCGGACAATACCCTTATGATGCAGGGAATAAGGATTTAGCCAAATCGCTGCAAGAGGTATTACCGGATTCAAAAGCAATCTCAAAGAGAGTGCAGAAAGCAATTGTATGGCTGCCCACTAAAGGCTCGATTCCTATTCCCTCTGGTTCGTTAATTGCAGAGCCGCCCAGGTCACGAGCAAAAATGAGGTTAGCTCCCTGGACCGTTGCCGTATACCAACCTTCAATTGAAGAAACAGTGGAACTTCTCTGTAAATGCTCAGTTGGCCGGACACTGAAATCCGGCATATTGATTGGAGATGATCTGGTCTATTGGTATAAGGCTTTTCGGTTTGCAGGATCGCTTGTGACACGACAGCAGTATCTTCCCGGCCTGACGATTGAAAGCCGAACGCATCGATCCGTATGGGAGCCAGTCTTTGCCGGAAACGATAGCGAGTTGCTGGCCGACCTTGCTAAACAAATGCCTGCCGTTGGCCGTGCCCTTTCGGGATTGGACGCCACTTCGCCACCTGAAATACCGGCCAGTGCCATTCTAAACCACTTCCTTACTATGTCAGTTGATTATCTCGTTCGCTCCAGTTCTCCGCAACAGATAGGGCCAAAAGGTAAACGTGGAAGAAAGAAGAAAACCGCTTTTGACAGCATACACGATGCTTGGCTGTATTCGTTGCGGAACAAAGAACCCATTATTAAAGCAGAACAGGCTGAGCTTGTCCAACTTGCCGAACAGATAACCCAATGGCGTCGTCCGATAGTGGTTTCAACTGCTTCACCGTTTAGACTCTGTTTACGTTTAGAGGAGCCTGACGAGTCGAAAGAAACAGACGGTACCGTGTCAGATAACGGTTGGTATGTTCGTTATCTGCTTCAACCGTACAAAGATCCAAGCTTACTTATCCCATTCGAGGATGCCTGGAAAACCAGGAGCCGCAAGACTTCTGTGCTTGAGAAGTATGGCTCAGATGCCATAGAGTACATGCTTTCAGCGCTCGGGCAAGCATCGGGAATCTGCCCCTTGATAGCAGCCAGTCTCGAAAATGCGGCCCCTGCCGGCTATGAACTCGATGTTTCTGGTGCCCATGACTTTCTCAACAATAAAGCCATGTCGCTTGAACAGGCAGGTTTTGGCGTCATGCTTCCAGCCTGGTGGACCCGTAAGGGAACGAAGCTAAAACTTTCAGCCAGTGCCAATGTCAAAAGCTCTAAGATGCAGGGAGGGAATGCTTTTTCATTGGAGAGTATCGTCAAATTCGATTGGTCTGTTGCTCTTGGCGACAAAAAGCTGACATTAGAAGAGCTTGAAGCCCTTGCAAAGCTAAAAGCGCCGCTGGTCAAAATCAGAGGACAATGGGTGGAGATGAACGCTACTGAAATCCAGGCAGCAATTGACTTCTGGAAGAAGAATTCCTCTGAAAAAGCTACGGTTAGAAACGTTATACAGATGGCTTTGGGAGCAAGGAAAACATATGGGGGATTCCAATTCGGCGGAGTCAAGACCTCAGGGTGGATTAGAAGGATGTTAGAACAACTGAATGGTAATGTCAAATTTGAAGAATTAGCCGTTAGTGAAACGTTTTCTGGGACACTGCGGCCATATCAGGTTCGAGGATTTTCCTGGCTGAGTTTTCTGCGTAAATGGGGTATGGGCGCATGCCTTGCGGATGATATGGGTCTTGGCAAGACAATCCAGACGCTGGCATTAATTCAGCGAGATTGGCACGCCAATGGCAAAGTCCCGGTGATGTTGGTTTGCCCAACATCCATAGTCAACAATTGGCAGAAAGAGGCCTCGCGGTTTACTCCGGATATTCCTGTCATGGTTCATCACGGCATAGGCAGACACAAAGAAGAGGAATTTATAAATGAAGCAAAGAAACACGCCATAGTAATCTCCAGCTACGGGCTTTTGCAGCGAGATCTTAAGTTTCTAAAAGGTGTACAATGGGCAGGCGTTGTACTCGATGAGGCCCAGAACATAAAGAACCCGGAGACCAAACAATCAAAAGCGGCCCGTTCACTCAAAGCCGATTACCGTATCGCCTTAACGGGAACACCTGTGGAAAACAATGTCGGTGATCTATGGTCTATCATGGAGTTTCTCAATCCGGGCTTTCTTGGCACCCAGGCTGAGTTCAAACGTAACTTCTTTATCCCCATTCAGGCAATCCGCGACCAGGATGCGGCAAAACGCCTGAAACGAATCACCTCGCCATTTATTCTAAGGCGACTCAAAACTGACAAATCCGTCATCTCCGATTTGCCTGAAAAGCAGGAAATGAAAGTATATTGCACACTCACCAAAGAACAGGCTTCACTCTACAAAGCAACATTAAAAGAAGCCGAGGATAAACTCAAATCGTCTGAAGGTATTCAACGAAAAGGTATAGTCCTGGGCTTGCTCTCGAAATTGAAGCAGGTTTGTAACCACCCCACACAATTTCTTGGCGACAATTCCGCCATTCCCGGGCGGTCAGGCAAACTGGCTCGATTAACAGAGATGCTTGAGGAGATCATTGAAGTCGGCGACAGAGCGCTGGTTTTTAGCCAGTTTTCGGAAATGGGCAGTATCCTTCAACGCTATCTCCAGGATACATTTGGGTATGAGGTATTGTTTCTACACGGAGCAGTATCAAGAAAGCGACGAGACCAGATGGTCGAACGTTTCCAGGGCCAAGACAATGAGCCGCCTATATTCATTTTATCGCTAAAAGCCGGCGGTACTGGATTAAATCTCACCGGTGCTAACCATGTTTTTCATTTTGACCGTTGGTGGAACCCTGCTGTAGAGAATCAGGCGACCGACCGTGCCTTCCGTATCGGCCAGAAACGTAACGTTCAGGTTCACAAATTCATCTGTGCCGGCACGCTGGAAGACAAAATAGATGAAATGATCGAAAGAAAAAAGGAAATCGCCGAGAATGTGGTCGGAACGGGCGAGGGCTGGCTGACAGAACTTTCCAACAAGGAACTCAAGAACATTTTCGCTCTGCGTAAGGAGGCCGTTGGCTCATAAGTGCCAGAAAACCTGAAAGGGTATAACGTATGTCCCGATATCGATATCAATATTACAGTTACTTTCCGAGATCTCAAGCTCGCGAAGCTAAGGGCGGAATAAAGGCACAATCGAAACGCGGGGCATTTGGCACAAGCTGGTGGGCAAGACGCTGGATAGAGGTTCTGGAAAGATTCAATATCGGTGCAAGACTCGGCCGTGGCAGGTCTTATGCCCGCAAAGGCCAGGTGCTTTCAATTAACATTGAAAATGGAAGTATTGCAGCAAAGGTTCAAGGTTCCCGTTCCAGGCCATATGAGGTCAGGATTAAGGTGAAAACCCTTACAAAAAAGAACTGGGCCAAACTCGGCAAAAGTCTTGCCAAACAGGCAATTTTCGCTGCGAAATTATTAGCCGGCCAAATGCCGGACAATGTCGAAGAAGCTTTCAAAGACACCGGACTTTCACTGTTCCCTAATAAGCGAGGAGACTTGAAGACAGATTGCTCATGTCCGGACTGGTCTAATCCCTGCAAGCATATCGCCGCAGTATATTATCTCATTGGCGAGGAGTTCAACCGTGATCCGTTCCTGATATTCAAACTTCGCGGCATGGAACGTAAAGACTTGATTAGCCTCGTAGGAGGTGATTCGAGAAAAGCTGACATCAATGTGGCAGCCGAGGTTCAGGAAGACAATCCAGCGCAGCCGGAGCCACTTGCCGCAGACCCCGAAGAATTCTGGAGAACAGCTGATAAATATAACAGCGACTTTGGTGAAGTTCGTATCCCTCCTGTTTCTGCAGCGTTACCGAAACAACTGCACAGTTTTCCTTTCTGGAGAGGCAAAGAGAGCTTTCTGTCGGCAATGGAGGAAATTTACCGAGAAGCATCACAGCTTGGGTTGGATGTTTATCTAAGCGAAGAGAAATTTACGATGAACGATTAGCTCATATCAATATAGGAAGTAGGGGCAATACCATGTCGTTGCCCCCTACAAATTTCCCGAATTATATCAAATCAATCCTTGAACATACAATTACTTTAGTCTTCTTTATATTTACCCCCGCAATTTATTGCGCGGGTTATTGTTTCTCATTTTAAAATCGCGACGTCTTGTGTCGCTTCCGTATTGGTTAGCCCCCGGCTCCGCCGGGGGTCATGATTACTTCGCTGGGGGTCAAGGTACCCTCCGCAGGGGTCTTCTTTATATTCCCCCGGCACTGTCGGGGGTTGTCATTCCTGCGAAACTTGCCCCTACCTGATTGGGAGGGCTCCAAATCCATAAGAAAATGTCATTGCGAGGAGGCCGAATGGCCGTGGCAATCTCAACCCTCATCATTTGTTATTCCTTGTTCCGCCCGGGTGC
>CAZWKM010000111.1:0-6622 GCA_964634165.1 uncultured Pirellulales bacterium
GGATACAAAGGTGCACGGCGAACGACATTGTGGTAGGTTTCCTTGTCGCGGTAGGTGACCTGCTGCTGTCGTTTCGAGCCCCAGCCGTGGGTGCTCCAATCCGCACCCGAGCGCCAGGTCGAGTCGCCGTACCACAGCCAGTAAGGCGATGACCAGGTGCCTGTTGTGATGTTTATGAACAGGTCAGGTTTGACCTCGCGCAGCTCACTGATAAGTCGCAGCAGCGCCTCCATATCCTGGACAAATTCAACAGCCGTTCCGGTCGGTCTCCCACCCACACCAATTCCATCAAACTTAAAGTAGCTCAGTCCATACCTGCGAATCATATTGACACACACATCCCGAAACCGGGCGTAATACGTGGGGCCGGCCAGCGAGAAACCACTTTTGTTTGTCTCGAAACCCTGCTGGCGGCCATATTTGAGGCGTTCCTGCTTCGCTTTGCCATAGCCACCAAAAGGAGAAAGCCAGGCACCCAGGGTCGAATCATATTTTTCCGCCGCCTTCCGCAGCGGCGTAAACCCGTTGGGAAAGCCCTTGTGAAACTGCCACAACGAGGCGGTGTCGTCCCAGCCGTCATCCAAAGCGAAGGAATCCATCACCACCTTTCGCTGCTTGATTAGCTCTTTTCCGAACAGTTCAATCACTTCCAGACATTGGCGCTCCTGTATTTTTTCAGCCCCATAGCCAATATCGTACCAACTGTTGTAATGCAGGAACGGCCTGTAGGGGTGTGCCCGCTCACGTTCGATATAATATAAAAAGCCGCGGCGCAACTGCCCTTGTGGAACAACGCCGATAATCGAGCTTTGCACCAGCGGCTGGCCCGGCTTTAGCGGAGTGCTGCGAGGCGAACTGCAACGGAAATGATGCAGGACCCCGCCTGCGGCGGGGAATTCCGAATATCGAATATCGAATATCGAATTTTTTGACAGGGGGTGCTCATAAGCGAAAAACATATTGCCCGCCACCACGGGCGAGCCGTCCACAGTGCCCATTACTTTGGCCTGTGGCGCGGCCAACTCCAACAGCACTATTTCTCTTACCTCAATTGCTTGATTTTTTGCCGTGAAGACCACCTGTTGCCGAACATAATTCGAGCCATCGCGCAAAATCGCACGCCATTGGACTTTGAGGTTGTTGTCGTTCGTAAGGACTCCCAAGGAGGACGAAGTTAGTATAACGGTAATTTGCTGGCCGCTCCGTCTAAAGCCGGACTCCGCCAGCCGGAACGACTTACGGTTTGGCTCCAAATTTTTCAAGTTGGGCTTGCCAACAATTTTCAGGTCGGAAGCCCTCACCACCCGTCCACCGTCCAGAATTAGTTGAAAGCATTCGCTCTCTCGTAGTTGGAGTGTGGTTGCCGACAATTTGTCCATCACATGTTTAGGTTTGAGTCGTCCCTCAGAAATGTCCCAGGTGCACGCGAGCACTTTATTTTCTAAAACAAGCTCGCTTCGGCTTATCCTGCCTTGTCCATCACCCGGCGCAGGGCCGGGGAACTCAAGCTGCGGTTGTGCGCAAACGCGGCCTGCGATAAGTAATATCATCAAAATTGTCGTATCTGTGAACCAATGTTTTTGTGTTCTTTGTGTCATTTGTCATTTCTCCCGTGCCATCTCAGTGGCGATGTTTTGCCGGTTATGATAAAACGTTTTGTTAATGGGTATCGCTCTGTTACGTCGAAAAATCTGAATTACGTTGGTTTTTGCGGCATAAAAGTATTATACTGTTGTCGTTGGACAAACGCTGTTTTTGAGTATATTACACACCATTTGGCGGATTGAAAATGAAAATAAGTGCAAGTTACTGGATGTTCGAGGGTGGACTCGAAGTGAAAAAGCCCTGGCTCAGATAGGCTATGACGGCTATGTTACGGCTGAACTTTTGCCGTCCGTAAGGACTCCATAGGAGAGCCGGGCAGACCGGAAAAAACAGCACAAGCAATGAAAAAAAACTTTAAATAAGAAAAGGATAGGTCAGCAAAATTGGGACTAAAATTATCGTGATTTGGCGGGAAATAGGATTTTTAGCTTATTTTTGCGCAGGTGATGTTAGTTTTTGGGCTAAAAACGGGGGTTGGGAGGTTGGGTTGCAGGGTTTAGGTAAAATAGGCAGGGAAAAAGCGCTCAAAAACGTTCGAAAACGTTTGAAAATATTCGAAAACATTCGAAAACGTTCAAAAAAATTGCAAAAAAGTACGCAAAAATGCGCTTTTTGAGTACATTTTTTCGCCCTTCTGCGTAAATGATTGATTTTTTATTAACTGCGGAGGACGCGATTCAACACGGGGCAAGTCACTTACAACCCACCTCCGTGAGCCGGTCCAAAAAAAAATATATTTTTCCCTTGACTGTTGTGTGTGCCGGTGGTACAATCGCTTTTAGCTTATCAGACGAGACAGTCCTATCGTATCTCTCGTCTGTTGTCAATATGTTTGAAAGAGCAGGAAAAAAAGGGAAAAAAATAGCGACAACCTACAGTTTAAACCAAACACTCCCAGTTAAAACCAAACACGCCCTCCGCGACAAGGAAAAGTCGTTTTTGTGCAAGCACAGGGTTTGGTGAAGGTTCTTTGTCGTTTGTTTTGTTCATGGTTGTTTGAGACAGGCATCATCACTCGTAGTGATAAAAGGTCAGGATGCTTGTCGAAGACGAGAGTGCTCTGGTGTGTAGCCAGGGTATGTTTATGTTGACCTTTTTTAATAGAAGGAGAGATGTGATGTGTAAAAAACTGATTTACCTGATTTCTTTTGTTCTGGTGTTGTTTCTGGCCGGTGATGTTCAAGCTGACGTGGTGTGGACCGATGCTGGCCCCGACCACCTCTGGAGCACGCCAACGAACTGGAACACCGGCGTACTCCCCACCTCTGCCGAGAGGGCCGTTATCGACATGCTCCCCGGGGCGACTGTCGCGAACGAAGGCGCCGTGGCTATGGCCCTATTCGTTGGATCTGACTATAATAAGGTCGGTGCACTGACAGTAGACGGTGGGACTCTTACGATAGACCTCTATGTTGAGATAGGCCGCCGTCCTACTGGTTGTGAAGGGACACTTAATATGAATAGTGGCACCATAACTACTGGCGGGGTCTTCACTGTGGGGCACAACAGTCCGGCCACCCTCAATATGACCGGTGGCGCTATTAATATAGGAGAGACCTTCCGTCTTGCATATTATGGTGGAGGCATAGGTCACGTGAATCTCGATGGTGGAATTATTACCGCCAATGGCTTTGAAATGAGACACAGCGAGACTGCTGTCGGCACGATGGACGTCAGAGCCGGTACGCTGATAATAGACGGCGATGTCGTCTCGATCATCGAGGGATACATCGGCAACGACTGGATTACCGGCTATGGCGGCAGCGGCACGGTGCTGTACGACTATGACATCACCACGCCCTTGAAGACCACAGTAACAGCCATCCCTGAGCCGGCAACAATAGCTCTGCTTGGCCTTGGTGGACTGGCTCTGCTTCGCAGGAAGCACTGATTATGCCCAGTGCTGTAGCAGATAAGTTTGCATCGTTCGCGGGGTCTGTACCGAGTGGTCCCGTATAGGCCCCGCTTTCTTGTATCGCGTGAGGTGTTCCCATCTGTGCGGGAATGGCATAACGACATAAAGGAGCGTTGAGAACAGCGGGTGCTTTGGTGTGTAGCCAGGGTATGTTTATGTTAACCTTTTTTGAAGGAGAAATGTGATGTGTGAAAAGTTAATTTACTTGGTTTCTTTTGTTCTTGCGTTGTCTCTGGTGGGTGATGTTCAAGCTGACGTGGTGTGGACTGATGCTGGCCCCGACCACCTCTGGAGCACGCCAACGAACTGGAACACCAGCGTACTCCCCACCTCTGCCGAGAGGGCCGTTATCGACATGCTCCCCGGGGCGACTGTCGCGAACGAAGGCGCCGTGGCTATGGCCCTATTCGTTGGATCTGACTATAATAAGGTCGGTGCACTGACAGTAGACGGTGGGACTCTTACGATAGACCTCTATGTTGAGATAGGCCGCCGTCCTACTGGTTGTGAAGGGACACTTAATATGAATAGTGGCACCATAACTACTGGCGGGGTCTTCACTGTGGGGCACAACAGTCCGGCCACCCTCAATATGACCGGTGGCGCTATTAATATAGGAGAGACCTTCCGTCTTGCATATTATGGTGGCGGCATAGGTCACGTGAATCTCGATGGTGGAATTATTACCGCCGATGACTTTCTAATGAGATACAGCGAGAGTGCTGTCGGCACGATGGACGTCGGAGGCGGGACGCTGATAATAGACGGCAATAGCGTCGCGCAGATCCAGGGATACATCGACGGCAACGACCCTAACGACCCTAACGACGACTGGATTACCGCCTATGGCGGCGACGGCACGCTGCAGTTGGATTATGACGTCACGAATCCCGGCAAAACCACGTTGAAGGCTGTCCACTTTCTTAATCCGATTCCGGCCGACGGTTCGACCGTACCTGTCACCCTTAACCAGCTTCAATGGACGTTACCCGAGACAGGCCCGTTCGGAGGAGTCGTATCCTGTTCTGTTTTCTTCGGCACCAATCCCTCCGTCTGGGAAAACCCCAAGCTTGTCAGTCGCCAGGTGGTTGAGTCGGTATCTGTTACGCTGACCGCTGACACGATGTACTATTGGGCAATTTCCCTGGGCGACTCCGAAAGCAGCACCCCTGATGTGCCGTTTGCGTGGACGCCCGCATTCACATTCTACGCTGTTAGCAACTTGCCACCAATCGTCAATGCCGGCGATGATGTTGAAACCTGGCTGGCTAACGGTGAAAGGGTTGTTCAGCTTGACGGGTCCGCGTCTGACGACGGCCAAATTCAAGCTCTCTCGTATGAGTGGACGGTAACCGCTGAGCCGAATGAGTTAAATCCGGCGGCGTTCGATGATGCGACATTGCCAAATGCCACGGTTACGGTAAGAGAGCTTGGCACGTATACATTGCAGCTTGAAGCCGGTGACGGTGAATTTACCGTTGCCGATACCATGCAAATCGAAGTGTATGCAGATTCCTGCGAGCACGCCCGGAATCAAGAGGGATTTGAGTGGTTCGCTGGTGATATTAATCACGATTGCAAGGTCGATTTTGTGGACTTTGCCAATCTCGCAGCAAGCTGGCTCCAGGACAATTACAGCACCGAGTAATGAGGGTATCAATAATTCGGGGCCTATGCTGATTGATTCGGTATGGGCCCCACGTTTGTTAAAGATTGGGTATTTAATGTCGGGTGTTTTGCCCGATACTGTTAAAATACCCGTGAACGGTTACAAACGTCTAAAGCAAGGAGTGCCGTTATGCGTAAAATAAGAGGTTTTACGTTAGTAGAACTTTTAGTCGTGATTGCCATTATTGCGGTATTGATGGCGATATTGATGCCGGCACTAAAGCGGGCCAAGGAGCAGGGCAAGCGGGCCGTGTGCCTTAACAATCTCAGGCAGTTGGGACTTGCGTGGATTATGTACGCAGATGATAACGATGACAAGTTGGTCAACGGCAGTGTAGGTCACGGTTACGCCCTCGACGGTTTTGTTCCCTACGCGCCGGATGAGAAGAGCTGGGTATGCTGGGCCTGGCCTCATGATCCTCGAGAGAAACAATTAAAAGCTATCGAAGACGGCTCGCTATTCCCATACACCAAGAACACAAAACTTTACAAGTGCCCGACCGGCGTGCGAGGAGAGATGTGGACCTACGCTATATCTTCTGCTATGAATGGTGGTCCTCCTAATATGAGTGGAGGGGTGGTAATTAAAAATAGGATGCAGATTCGCAGGCCAGGCGAGAGAATAGTCTTTATCGATGAAGGCCGGATGACTACGTGCGGTTACGCTGTTTATTATGATAAGGAGATGTGGTGGGATGACCCTCCTGTCCGGCACGGTGACGGCACAACCCTCTCTTTTGCAGACGGACACAGTGAACATTGGAAGTGGAAAGGCATTGACACGATAAAGTATTCCAGAAACTTCGATGTCGTCCGTGGGTCCGCGTGGACACCCGAAACAGACGCGGGTTTCCAGGACCTATACAGGATGACGAAGGGTTTGTGGGGAAGATTAGGTTATACACCAAGTCATTGATAGCCCTGGCTTTTTGTGCTTATTCACTACTGTCCGGTTATAAATGGAAAGGTAAAACGCAATGAGTAACACCAGGTTGCAGTTGCGGGTCCCGGGTGTTTTTCGGAAATCGAACGGTTCCCGTATATTTATTGGCTTTGCTTGGTTTTTTCTTGTCTGCTCGGCAAGCAATGTGGGTATGGCTGAGGATTGGCCAACTTACCGCTCTGATGCAGCGCGAAGTGCCATCACCTCCGAAAGCATTGGCCCGAACCTTTTTCTACAGTGGAAATATATTCCCGCGCATGCGCCCAGCCCCGCCTGGCCGATGCCCGCCGAAGAGATGCCGAGAATGCACGTTGATAACGCCTATCACGTAGTGGTAGCTGACGGCAGTGTGTATTTCGGCTCTTGTGTGACGAACAAGGTCTGTTCTATTGATTTCGCTTCTCCGGCACTACGTCTTGCCGGATTCAACTGGACATTCTTCACGGAAGGGCCGGTCAGGTTTGCTCCGACGGTCGCCGACAGTCGGGTTT
>CAZWKM010000112.1:0-6583 GCA_964634165.1 uncultured Pirellulales bacterium
GAAGTCAGAAGTCAGAAGTCAGAAGTCAGAAGACGGAAGTCAGAAGTCAGAAGACGGAAGACAGAAGTCAGAAGTCAGAAGTCAGAAGTCAGAAGACAGAAGTCAGAAGTCAGAAGTCAGAAGTCAGAAGACGGAAGTCAGAAGTCAGAAGACAGAAGACAGAAGTCAGAAGTCAGAAGACGGAAATCAGAAGTCAGAGTTTGTCTTCTGTTCTCTGTCCTCTGTCCTCTGTTTTTGGTTGGGTGTGTCAGCAGTGAGCAATTTTATGAAGAGGTTGGTCTGTCCAGGGATGATGCGTACCGGCAATGGAAAAGTCGCAAAGAGCGCCAGGAGCAGTCTCAAACGTATATAAGCGGCAAGTTAAGTATCGAGGATTGCTTAAAACTGGCTTTAGGCAACAATAAGGTTTTACAGCGTATCGTTCAGGAAAAGGAAATTGCCCGCGGAGAAGAGGTGAAATCGTATTCGGCGATTCTGCCCGGTGTGGGTCTTACGGGTCAGTACACTCGACTCGACAAAGTTGGGTCTTTAGGGCCAATAACATTTGGTGACGTAGATAACTATTCATTAGGTCTGAGGGTTACTCAGCCGGTTTTTGCCGGCGGGTCAATAATAGCTAAGCTAAACGCCGGGAAGCTGTTTTCTCTGCTCGCCGACGAGACGGTCCGAGCGGCGGTCCAGGACTTAACTTATACAGCGGGTCATTCTTATTATGATGTGCTTCTTAATCAGCACCTCAGTCAAATCAGTGCTGACACTGTTCGGTCTGCTCAGGCCCATCTTGATAGTGTTAAGAAAAAACAGCAGGGTGGTGTCGCTTCTGAATTTGACGTTTTGCGGGCTGAAGTGGAACTATCGAATTTCCAGGCTGAATTGATACAGAACAAAAATGCCATCAATGTCGCAAAAGCCAGGCTGCTTAAGGTGATGGGTGTTTCGCAGGATAGTGACTTTACGCTTTCGACTGAGCTGAGTTATGTTCATTTGAAAATGACAATGGAGCAGGCAGTCGAAGCTGCTTATCGCAATCGCCCCGATTTATTCGGGCGTCAGTTCGACATAAAGTTGCAGAAGGAATTACTTAACATTGCGCGGAGTCGATATTGGCCGATTATCAGCGGCTATTATAGCAATATCTGGTCAGAGCCCGACCCGCATAACAGGACAAAGATCGAATGGGGCAAGGCCTGGGAGGCCGGGCTTGCTGCGACGTTTCCCATATTTGACGGTTTTGCGCGTGAGGGCGAGATTATCGCGCAGAAAGCGCGGGTCAAACAGGCGCAGATAGATTTAATTGATACAGAAGAGACCGCTTTGTTCGAATTGACCAAGTCGCTGTTGAGTATCGAGGATGCGAAGGAGTTTGTCGAGTCTCAGCGGTTAAACCTTACAAGAGCGAAAGAAGGGCTGCAGCTTGCCGAAGTAGGTTATAGGGAGGGGATAAATACGCAGGTTGAGATAATCGATGCTCAGGCAGCCCTGACAAAGGCACGGGCGTTTTATTACCAGGCCGTTTATTCTCACATCGTTGCCAAATTGGATTTGCAAAAAGCGATGGGAACCCTTACAACCTTTGAAGCCGCTGTACACGAAGGCGAAACCAAGAATCGCAAATCAGGAACTGCGAAAGAGGAGACTTCAGCAAGTTTTGTTAAGGCGGAACAGGCCCCGTTAGAAGTCCCGTTGTTAGCAGGGCAGACGTCAGGCGTCCTACTTCTAACGGGGCAGGAGCAGCAAAAATGAAAATAAGTAGAAGGGTTATATATTGGATAACAGCTTTCGTATTGGTGTTTATTACCTTTTGGTTTGGGTATGTTCACAAATCCGCCGAGGAGATACCGCCTGAGAAACCGGTTCCTGTTGAGGTTGAAATCGTAAGCACCGATTCGATAGAAGAGACGATAGAGTTGACCGGCTGGATAAAAGCGAACAAGGTTGTAGATGTAAAATCCAAGGTGCAGGGAAGAATTGAATCATTGCAGGTTATTTTAGATGGCGGTGGTTTAGTTGATGTTGAAGAGGGTTTGGCGGTCAAAAAGGGTCAGCAGCTCGCAGTTATCGACCACGATGTTTATTTGGCGCAAGTGGCTGCAGCCGAAGCCGGCGTGAAAACCAGTGAGGTTGAGCTTGCCGACGCCGAGCGCGAAAGGAAACGCATCATTGCCCTATATGAAGGCGGCTCAGCAACAGAGCAGAGCAGGGACAAAGCCGTAACTGCCGCGGAATTGGCGAAGGCAAGGTTGAGTCTGGCCGAGTCTAACCTGGAACTTGCGCAAATAAATTTGCGGGAATCAACGATTATCTCCCCTATCGATGGGATAGTAACGATAAAACATATTGACGAGGGTAATCTGATTAGGGCGGGAGACCGCATTGCTACGGTAGCCGATATGAAGACCGTAAAGGTAGTCGTTGCTGTTGCAGAAAAATACGGTGCCGATATTGCCGTTGGAACGCCTGCAAAAATCAAGGTTGATGCATTCGGAGAAAAGGTATTTAGAGCGAGAGTATATTCAATCTATCCGGCTCTTGATGCAGAAACCCACATGGTACAGGTCGAGATACGCCTGAAGAATGACGGATTGCTGCTGAAACCCGGTACGTTTGCAAGGGTAACTTTAATTACAGAACGCAAAGATGATGTTGTGATTATCCCTCGTGATGTTGTGCTTGGCGGCAGGATAGATGATAAGCCCTATGTATATGTGGTGGAGGATGAAGTTGGCCGTAAGCGTTTCGTGAAGTTGGGCATAACCCAGGCTGATAAGTTTGAGATAACCGAGGGTTTGAGGGCAGGGGAGATACTTGTGGTTAACGGAATGAATTATCTCGCCGACGGAATGAGCGTCGAGGTTGTGCGAATAGAGGATATAAAATGAAGCTTGCGCAATTATCCGTAAACAGGCCGGTAACCACCTTGATGATATTTGTCGCGATGGTGGTTTTGGGCCTGGTCTCGATGTCAATGCTGGGATTGGACTTGATGCCGGAGCTGGAAATACCCGCTGTTTCAGTTATAACAGGGTATCAGGGGGCAGGCCCCGAAGAAGTGGAGACACTGATAACCGAGCCGATGGAGGATACCCTCAGCACTATTTCCGGAGTTGACGAGGTGATTTCGGTCTCCAAAGAGGGAATATCAGCGGTAACGTTGAGGTTTGAGTGGGGCGAGAAGATAGATGAAAGTATCAACGATGTGCGCGAAAAGATTGACCTTATCAGGGACCGACTGCCGGAGGAAGCGGAAAATCCGGTTATTTTTAAGTTTGACCTTTCAATGATACCAATTGCAATTATTGCGATTACCGCTGAGGACAGCTATGCAGACTTGCAGGATATTGTTGATGACGAGATAGTTGACCCCATCAAGCGTGTCAAAGGGGTTGCTTCGGCTACAGCGGGCGGCGGTTTGCAGCGACAGATTCGGATTGATATTGACCGTGACAGACTGTCAGCTTTGAATTTATCAGTTGCGCAGGTGAACTTAGCTCTTGCCGCTCAGAACATCAGCACTCCCGGCGGTAACATAAAGACCGGTTACAAGGACTATCTGCTGCGCACACCCGAGGAGTTTTCCAGTCCGGAAGAGGTTGCCGAAGTTGTGATTGCTAACCGTAACGGTATAGCGATAAAGTTAAAAGACGTTGCCGACGTAAGGGATTTTTTCAAAGAGCGTACGTATGAGGTGCGTATGAACGGCAAAAAGGCAATGGCCGTATTTATTCAAAAGCAAAGCGGCGAAAATACGGTGGAAGTGGCGCTGGCAGTCAGGGAAAAACTTGAGCAGATAAAGAAGAATTTGCCGCCTGATGTGGAGCCCAGGATTGTGATGGATAATTCCGAGTTTATCCTTGCCTCGGTGGGCAATTTGCGCAATACGGTTTTATGGGCGGTGTTTTTTGTTTTTATGATACTTCTTTTTTTCCTGCGAGACCTCCGGGCAGCCATTATAGTTGCTGTTGCAATTCCGACGTCACTGATAATCACGTTTTTGCTGATGTGGTTGGCCGATTACACGATTAATACCGATTCATTGGCCAGCTTAGCTGTCGCTGTCGGTCTTGTGGTTGATAATGCTATCGTCGTTGTTGACAACATCAATCGTCATCGTCATAAAGGAGAGCGGCCAAAAGAAGGCGCCGTTTTCGGAGCAAATGAAGTAGGGCCGGCCGTTGTCGCCTCGACCCTGACGACAGTTTCCATCTTCCTGCCTATTATATTTGTCGGCGGAATAGCAGCGATTATATTCGGTCAGTTTGCCGCTATCGTTACGATGGCGCTGGTGGCTTCGCTGTTTACCGCCCTTATGCTCGTCCCGATGCTCTCTTCGAAGCTGCTGAAAGTTCGTAATCCGAACGCATCAAGGTCAATCTTAGATTTCTTTTACAATCGGGGTGAAAAATTTTTGACGAAAACGGAGGAGCTGTACGTTCAGTTCCTGAACTGGTCGCTGACAAATCGCAAAACGGTCTTTCTTTCGTGTGTTGTTTTATTTGCCTGGAGCATTGGTATTGTCGGGTTTATCGGCACCGAATTTTTCCCCGAGCAGGACCAAAATCGGTTATCAGCGAATTATGAACTGCCCATCGGTACTCGTTATGAGCGTACCGGTGTCGTAGCGCAGCAGCTACAAACAATAACAGAAAATAATGTTCCTGAAAGGCGGAACAGTTTTCTACGCTGGGGTGTTTATGGTGCGGGCGGGGGCGGACACTATGCTGCGGAGGAAGAAAGCTATAAGGGTATTCTGTTTATCAGCTTGAAGCCTAAGAGGCAGCGCGACGTTTCGCCAAATGACTTGATAAAGAGACTTCGCAAAATCACGGATAAGATACCGGGAGCAACTATTCGCTACAGTGCCGAAGACCCCCTTATGGCAATGATGTTTGGGGGTGGTGGGAAACTGGCGGTTGAACTTTACGGCCATGATATGGATGAAGCGAGGGCGTACGCCGAGACCGTTAAGTCGGCAATGGCTGCTGTTGACGGTCTGGACGATGTACAAATCAGCCGAAAAGAGGAAAAGCCCGAGCTTAGAGTTATTATTGACCGCGAGAAGGCATCAAATCTGGGACTTGATGTCAAGACCATCGGCAAGACGATTGAGACATTCTTCGCAGGCAGTACTGCGACGAGATATCGAGAACGCGGAAATGAATATGATGTGGAAGTTCGCCTGCAACCTAAAGACCGAGATAGGATTGAAGATTTGCGAGATGTGTCTATCAGTATGCCCAATGGTGGCCAGGTCAGCCTGGCCAATATTGCTAAAATCGAGCTTGGTCTGGGCCCGACAAAGATAGAACGAAAAGACCAGGCACGATATATTACCGTTACCGGTGAAGTCAGTGGCAGGGACCTTGGTTCGGTGGCAGGCGATGTAACCAAAGCCCTGGAAAAGATTCCTGCGCCGCCGGGTTTCGGTTATAAATTTGCCGGGGCAGAAAAAGAAAAGAAGGAAGCATTCCGGCTGTTGTTGATAGCGGTGGGCCTGGGAATGGTATTGGTATATATGGTGATGGCTTCGCAATTTGAGTCGTTTCGTGACCCGTTTATCATATTTTTTTCGATACCTTTTGGTATTGTCGGCGTAATTCTCGCGCTCGCCTTGACCGGTCAGGCATTGAGTGTTGTCAGTTTTCTTGCGCTGATTATGCTTGTCGGCATTGTAGTCAATGACGGAATTGTTCTCATCAGTTATGTTAACATACTCCGGCGACGAGGGCACGATGTCTATTCCGCAATCATTGAAGGGGGACGCAGCAGATTACGCCCTGTTATATGTACCAGTTTCACTACAATGCTGGCGATGTCGCCCCTTGCCTTTTCACGAGGCGAGGGGGCCGAAATTTGGGTGCCGTTTGCCGTAACGGTAATTGGCGGCCTGTTTGTCGGCACCATCATTACGCTGGTTCTGATGCCGACCCTTTACAGTGTATTCGAAGGTTTTAAGGGCTCTGCCGTAAGAGAATAATTATGAAAGCTGTTTTAATTGTGCACAATGCCGCGATTGATGAGGAAGTGAACGAAGCTCTGGCCTCTGTTGGCACTAATTGCTATACCAAATTTACGAACACCCTGGGCAGGGGCGAGATAAGTGAGCCGCATTTGAATACCGATGTTTGGCCGGGGATAAATTGCGGAACCTTTGTTGTTACCGACCAGACAAAGGCCGGAGAAATAATGCAGAAGGTTCGTCAGATGCGAGAGAAACTGGGCTCCGAAGGCATAAAGGCCTTTATGTGGGAGATTGATGACATTACCTGATGCCGCCTTGAATGTCGGATTTTTGCTCTGTAAGTCGTGTTGAGGCGAAGAGTTAACTAATAAGCAGTAGTTTTTTTTATTTTTGAAATTTTTTCTGGCCAGACCATCACGGAAAGTAGATAATAGTTTCAGTTTGCGTTTGTGCAGTGAAAAGGGTGGAAGTATGGAAACTGCTGCAAATTATAAACCGAATGTTGAAGTTGCTTCCGACCCCGAGAGTCTTGCGCGTAAAAGCGTTGAGTTTTTTGTCTCTCATGCGAAAAAGGCGATAAAGGCGAAAAACGCTTTTTACGTCGCAATATCCGGGGGACACACG
>CAZWKM010000113.1:0-6551 GCA_964634165.1 uncultured Pirellulales bacterium
GCGTGCATTGTAATTGTCAGTGCGGTTGTTTTTGCTGTCTCGGCCTCGTACAGGGCTCTAATAAAGAAAACTTCTTGACTTGATAGCACGAGTTTGGTGTTTTTATGCGCCGAATGGGATTTTGTTTTTGAACAGATAATGAGTGAATATGAGTAGAGTAAGGATTTTTGTGAGTGTGGCGCTTTTGTTGAGTGCAGTGAATCTTTCACAAGGAGACAACACAAAATCCGAACAAATAGATTATGCCGGTAATATCCGGCAGCAGGAGACACTGACAAATGGATTCTTTGGACTCGGTGAGAGTCTTGCCGAGAGCGGTGTAGAACTGGGATTAGGTGTTACGCAGATTTATCAGCAGAATGTTCGCGGCGGCATCAGCAAGCACCGCCGGGCCGGTCGATATTCTGGCAGCTATGACCTGGAGCTTTCGGCGGACCTTGGAAAGCTGCTGGGTATCGAAGGCGCCGCCATTTTTCTCAAGGATTTATCAAAGATTTTCATCAGGTCAATTAAATGTGTTCTGAGTTAAATTAAATGTTGACGCAATCCGATGATGTGTATAGAATTCCGCCGTGTAGGATTTGTCACATGATTCGGAAGCAAGCGGAGCTAATCGAAGAATGCCTGTTTTTTCGAAGAAAAAAGGCAAGATACATCAGACAGTGTCGGTTGTGATTGTTGTCGTATACTTGATTATAACCTGCGCAACTGAACTATTTCATAAAGAGTGCTGTCTTCTTGACGCAGTAAATGCAGGCGCGACAAACGTTCTATTCTGTAACAAGCCGTGTCCTGCTTGTATGTTCTCGGCCGGTTTCAACTCGACTGAAGCAGATTATGGGTTGGTCTTAGTCGGCGTTGAAAATCGAGTTATTTTTCAACCCTTACAGTATTTTACGATTTTGAATCACCAAGAATGGGCGTGTTCAATCTTCTTACGCGCACCTCCATCAATTCTCACTTCTTAACGTGTGGAGAGGGTGTCAATACTTTAGTGGAATTGTAATCTTAGGTGTTAGAACATAAGATTTGGCATAGCCAGGGAACAGAAACAACTGCCGAAAACCAAGAGACTCTATGATACTCTGGCTAATATGTCGGTACGCAAAAAGGAGGTCTGAATATGCAAGTTAAAAAAATAGCGTGCATAGTCTTCTTTCTCGTTATGATAGGTTTTCCCAGTTTGGGTCTTGCGCAGGACAAGGGGGGTGAGAGTACCGAGTTTGCGGAACTCAAGGAGCAGATGCTCGAACTCAAACGTCAGATGGATGAAATGAAAAGCAAGCACGAGAATGAAATCAAGGCGTTGAAAGCAGAAATTGAGAAGCTTAGCCCGGCCGCCCCTGTTTCTGAGGAGGTCAAAGCTGAGGAAGAAGCCGATTATCTGCGCAAGTTAGCACAAGGTATAGCGGGTGAAGAGGAAGAAGAGAAAACTCCCGAGGAAACCGTCTTCAAATTTGGCGGACTCAGTTTGCAGCAGCTTAATCCGGAAATCAGCGTCTCGGGGGATTTCGTCGGTCACTACAGAAACCAGTCCGGAACGAGGAAACGTTCAGATGCTTCCATTAGAGGTCTTGAGCTGAATTTTCAATCTTATCTTGACCCCTATTCGAGGATAAAGGCTACCACACACATAAGCGACGAGGGTGTCGATCTCGAAGAGGCTTACCTTACACATTTCACAGCGCTCGAAAACGCCACTTTGGATTTGGGTCGATTCCGTCAGCAGTTCGGCGTAATCAACCGATGGCATGAAGATGCCCTGGACCAGGTTCAGTATCCTTTAGCTTTGAGAAGTATCTTCGGCGATGAAGGTATAAATCAAACGGGCGCATCTGTGGAGTGGACACTTCCCAAGTGGGGCCAGGCTCACCAGGGATTGACTTTTCAGGTTACAAATACCGAAAATGAGCGTCTGTTCGGTGGGGACACATTGGGCAATCCTTCACTGCTTCTCCACTACAAGAATTACCGGGACCTTTCCAGAGACACGTATCTGGAGTTTGGCCTAAGCGGCCTGTTCGGCTGGAATGACGAGTGGAGTGTGGATGGAGTTAATAAGAACGACGCTTTAGGCACTCAAGTATTTGGCGCAGACCTGTCTCTTCTCTGGGAACCGGCAGACCGGACGCTCTATAGAAATGTGGAATGGCGCAGCGAAGTATATCTTCTCAATCGAGACATCCTGGCCCCGGACAATTCCGGAAGAGACAATTTGCAGGCCTGGGGTGCTTACAGTTATCTGCAGTCAAAAGTAGCCCGAAACTTAGACATCGGAATTAGAGCTGATTACTATAAGCCGGACAGCAAAGATTACGCTGACACAGCAGGAGCTTCTTTGACGCCTTTGGCCTATACTGCTGATGATGCCTATCGGTGGCAAATATGCCCGTATATAACCTGGTGGCAGAGCGAATTCGTTAAGTTCCGTCTTGAGTATGACTACGCAGATGGCCGGGGTATGGAGAATCCTGAGCACGTATTTTTCTTACAGGCGATTTTTTCCGCTGGGCCGCATAAGCACGAACGTTACTAAACTAAAAGGGAGGCTATTATTATGAGAAGAAGAACCTATTTAATTTTGCCCATATTAGTCGTCGGCTTTTTGATGTTCTCCTTTGACAATGCCACAGCAGCAGAAAAGAAAACACGTCTGCGGGTTGTAACAACTTTGTCGGACTACGCAGTATTAACCAGGACTATCGGTGGCGATAGAGTTAGCGTCGATTCCATTGTCCATAGCGTTCAGGATCCCCATCACATCAGGCCTAAACCATCCTTCGTACATATGGTAAGAGAAGCTGACGTACTAATTTCCACTGGCCTCGATTTGGAAATGTGGCTGCCCACCGTGATTAACAAATCCGGCAACAAGCAGGTCCGCAGCGGCGAAATCGGCTATGTCGCGGTCTCACAAGGCATAGGACTTGTAGAAAAACCCAAGGTTATTTCACAAATTGAAGGTGACGTCCACATATTTGGTAACCCGCATCTTACCACTAGTCCCATCAACGCAAAGAAAATTGCACGCAATATCGCCATTGGACTAATCAAAAACGACCCTGAAGGAAAGGATTTCTATGAAGAGAACCTCAAGAAACTGCATGATGAAATGGACATACGCATGTTTGGCGAAGAATTAGTTAAATTGCTTGGAGGTCACACCCTCTGCAGGCTGGCGCAACAAGGCAAGCTAATCGAGTTTTTGCAACAAAATAAATTCCAGGGGAAACCTTTAATCGATAAACTTAGCGGCTGGATGAAGAAGATGCTTCCTCTGCGTGGGAGACCCATCATTGTCTACCATAAGAACTGGTCTTACTTCCTCAATCTGTTCGGACTCGTAGAAGCGGGCACCATAGAAGCCAAGCCTGGGATACCGCCATCACTGAAACACGTGACGAAGCTGGTAAATATGATGCGTGAAAGAGATATTCGTATTATCCTGGCGGCAAACTATTTTGATGAGCAGAAGGTCAGGACCGTAGCCGATAGAACCGGCGCAAAGGCAGTCATAGTTCCTCTGTTCGTAGGTGGCGCTCCAGGCGTTGACGATTACTTTAAACTTGTCGATTACTGGATCGCGGGGCTGATAAGAGCTGCTGAAGGCAGCTAAGAAGAAGATGTTTTAAGAGATTGGTTAGACGTTTGGGCAGGATTCTTGCTTTGTAATGTGCTGCCAAGTGTGGGTGCGTTGAGTCATAAAGGGCATCGATAATGTCAGAGACGGTAGGTCTATTTTCACGCCAGATTGCCTTAATCGCCGTAGTTCTGGTCCTGCATACTTACATTGGTCTTCACATAATCAGGCGTACCCTGATATTTTCCGACCTGGTTCTGGACCAATTGGCTGCTTTTGGCGTTCTGGTTGGGGTTGCTCTGCAGATCAAATACGGCTCTCCCATTTCCTATTTGTTGGCAATGGTAGCCGTACTATTTGGCTCGTTGCTGCTCGCCTTAATCAATCCTAAAAGTCGAGAGATACCGCGCGAAGCGGTTATCGGGATATTGTACGCGCTTGCGCTGGTTATGTCACTTATGCTGACAGACAAACTGCCGGGGGGGCGTGTTTACGTGGAGAAGACTCTTTGCGGTTATATGGAATGGGTGAGCTGGCCACTGATCATAGTGACAATCCTTGTTTATATTGTACTGTTGCTGTTTCACTATATATTACGGCATAAATTCATCGCTTTGGCAGAAAATCCTCAGACGCTAAAGAACGAAAAGCTCTGGGACTTTTTATTCTTCACCACACAGGGAATTATAACTGTGTTGATTGTCCCTATTGCCGGCGTCTTATTAGCCTATGCCTTTCTTATGATTCCAGCGGCCATAGCCGCGATGTTTACCAAGAGATGGGCGGGCGCTGTTTTAATCGGCTGGAGCATAGGATTTGTGGCCTGCATTATAGGATTGGGCTCATCGTATTTCTTTGATTTCACGTATGGGCCCAGTTTGGTGTTATCTTTAGGTGCGTTCTTTATCGGTGCGGTGGTTATCCGCAGCCTGCGCTACCGGAAAGGACATCAATAATGCCACAATTGGTCGAAATGCTTGGTTTACCGTTTTTAGCCTGTGTGGCGATGGGTGCTATATTAGGGTACTCGGGCATCCACGTACTCAAAAGGGAGGTTATCTTTATTGACATTGCCCTGGCCCAGATTGCAGCCGTAGGTTCCCTTGTCGCCCACCTTGCCGTGGGCGCCGAGGAAGGAACATTGGTGGCATACGCATTTTCATTTGGCTGCGTCTTAACCATAGCGGCGTTTTATGCTTTAGTACGAAGGAGAATTATTCAAATCTCAATCGAGGCGGTCATTGGAATTTCTTATGCCATTGCCGCTGCTGCAGCTCTTTTTCTGATTGGTGTCGCCCCTGGCCATGCGCATGTGGAGGAGATGTTAACAGGTGGTCTTTTGTGGACGGAGTGGCCGGATATCAAGTGGAGCCTAAGTGTCTTTTGCGCTATAGGCTTCTGCTTTTATATTTTCCGAAAACCGCTGTTAAAAATATCAGAGAACTACCACGATGCCCTTACCAAGGGTGTGAAAGTGGTATGGTGGGATTTCCTATTCTATGCATTGATTGGAGTTGTGATCACAGTAGCGGTTAGGATTGCCGGCGTGGTTGTCGTGTTTGCTTTTCTTATAATTCCAGCCACAACATCAGCTCTATTTTCATCACGCTGGGGCACCAGAATGCTTATTGCTTGGGCAGCAGCCGTAATAGCTTCCATAGGAGGCCTATTGTTCGGATATTATCTCGATTTTTCACTTGGGCCAGCCATTGCCTTATTTCTGGGAGTCGTGCTAACTATTGCTGCGCTTTTGAGTAAGTTTCGCGTCCTTGGCTCCATCAATATGATTAAGTCAGGTGTACCGTACTGCCAAAAGAACAAGGGACCTGAACAGTGATGCCGTTGTATTAGGCGTGCGAGCACAAATGACTTTTTAAGCGCCAAAGTTTTATATGGTGAGAACAAAATAATTTTATTTTAGTTTTTTGGAGGAGTTAGTATGACGGCGGAGCTGGGTGCCCTTTTTATTACCGCCGCTTCCATAGGTTTCTTCCACACTATATTGGGCCCGGACCATTATCTGCCCTTCATTATGATGTCGTGGGCGCGAAGATGGTCGGTGACGAAAACTACCTTGATAACGCTCTTGTGCGGCCTGGGACACATAGGCAGTTCGGTGGTGCTGGGTCTGATAGGGGTGTCGCTGGGCCTGGCGGTCAAAAAACTGGAGATAGTGGAATCTTTTCGAGGAAACCTTGCGGCGTGGCTGCTTATCGCATTCGGTCTGGTATATTTGGTGTGGGGATTGCGCCGGGCGTACCGGAAACAACCCCACGAACACAGACATGCTCACACAGGCGAGACTGCACATACGCACACGCACAGCCATCATCTGGAGCACACACACGTCCACAAGGGCAAGGCCGCTGTGAGCATCGCGCCCTGGACGCTGTTTGTTATTTTTGTTTTCGGCCCGTGTGAGGCCTTAATTCCGTTCTTGATGTATCCAGCTCTTCAGGGCAACGGCTTTGGCGGTGTAGCGCTGGTGACCTTTGTGTTCGGCGCAGTGACGCTGGTAACGATGTTGGCGGTGGTCCTTTTTGCCAGGGCCGGCGTGAATTTTCTGCCGTTAGCCAGGATGGAACGATTCTCACACGCAATAGCCGGGGCGACTATATGTCTTTGCGGGCTGGCCATTCAGTTCCTGGGGCTGTGAGCGCCAATTTATTAAGCGGTCAAGAAATTTTACTCGGCTGCAATTTGAACATCAGGGACAAATCTATGCTGGGGGGTGCTGTAAAAGCTCTGCAAAAAAAATATAGAGGTTTGTTGCGTATTGCGTATCGCTCTGGGGGATTGGGTTTGATTGGGTTTGTTTTTTCATAGCTCTTATCCGCATTTTTCTTCATAATCCTTTGTAACTACACACTTTGCATCAATTTTACCCTCTGGCAAATTGGGTTTGTATTGGGTTCGTATTGGGTTTGTTTTTTCGGACTGCGAAATCATCTTTTTTTCTGTAATCCTTTGT
>CAZWKM010000114.1:0-6543 GCA_964634165.1 uncultured Pirellulales bacterium
AGCAGGTGCAAACAATTTACAAGAATAAGCTGGCCGAGCAACTTAGTATGACCGGTGCCCTGGTGGACAACCTCGCAGAGCAGCTTCGTCTGGCTGGTCTTGTACAGCAGGATTTTCTGCCCACTCAACTGCCCAGTAGTGAAGAAGTACGATGGGCCACGGTTTTTTTGCCGGCTGAGTGGGTCTCAGGGGACATTTACCATATCGTGCGCATCGATGAGCAGCACGTAGGCTTTTATGTAGCTGATGTAGTCGGTCACGGGATCCCTGCGGCACTTTTAACAATTTTTGTAAAACAGGCTCTGGTTATGCGAGAGACTATTGAGAACAATTATCATATATTCTCACCGGCGGAAGTTATGAAAAATCTCAATGTGCGGATGGCTGCACAGAAACTCTCCGGCTATCAGTTTGCTACCTGTTGCTATTGTCTGCTAAATATAAAGACGCTACAGATAACCTATGCCCGTGCAGGACATCCCTATCCAATTCTTATCAGGCCCAAAGAAAAGCCGGAACAACTGGAAATACAAGGATCGCTGCTCGGAATTTTTGGACAAGCCGAATACACCCAGCAGACTGTGCAGCTTCAACCCGGCGATAAAATCCTGCTGTATTCCGACGGAGCAGAGCCCTTTATCGGCAGTTTCGACGACCAAAGCGGCTTTCAATTCAGCGAAGAATTTTGCGAAATCAAAGATTTACCCATTGTCGAGATGTTCGACAAATTCAACACGCTGGCGCAAAACAAGAAAATCGCCCCATCTGAAATCGATGATATTACAGCAGTTGGCCTTGAAGTACTTTGATATTTCGTGAATGGTATTTAGTAAATCGCCGGTCGAATCTCGAACCACAAATTACAATTGGGCCGGAAAAGCAAAAAAAGCCGAGCCAATTAAACCCGGCCTTTTTCATTTATGATTTCACATGCCTGTTTTTACACCCCTGTTTCAGAAATTTCCAATCGAGAGAAAATCTGCAAGCCTTTCTAATACTTCTCTTAATCAGTCAGAACATCTGCAGCGTCAGCCTTGCTCTCATAAGCCTCCAGCCATGACTTTAGCGCCTCAAGTATTCTGTGATTTTCTTCAATTTGTTCGGGACTTCCATCGATGTTCGGGTTATGGTGATATTTGTAGTAATACTTCGGTCCGCCGGGGCTGGATTCAATAGCCAGGATTAAGAACATATTGTAGGCGTTCCTCAGCGAAGGATCATCAAACTGCAGACAACTCAGCAGCCCTGGGGCAGCCTGGTCTTTACCATACAGACGGAGAATACGGATGGCTTCGTGAAATTTCTGGTCATTGATATCTGTTGTTGCCTTGATAATTGGAGTCAGCCATTTTGCTTGGATCGGCTGCTTTAGTGCAACCATACCTTTCACTGCTGCCAAACGCAACCCGAAATCCTCATCTTCAACATAGCGTTTCAGCACCTCGCTGCATCTCGGATCCCCCAATGTCCCGAGTGCCTTCGCCACCGCATATTGAACCTCAGCGTCTTTGTCATGCAATGCTGCCATCAACGGTTCGAAGGCTCGTTCGGAACGCATCTCACCAAGCGCCTTTACAGCCAATGCCCTTACTGAAGCTTGGTTGTCTTCGAGCTTTTTGGCCAGGACATCAACAACATAGTCTTTTTTACCCATCGTAGTTAGCGCTTTGGCAGCATGTTTGCTGACGACGTGGTCTGGATCTTCGAGCCCCAAAATCAGTGCCTTTATAGATGCGTTAGTTGAAAATCGGCAAAGCCCCTCGATGGCGGGATTTTTACTTCGCCAGTCTCCCTTACTCCGCATTGATTCGACCAGGTATGGAATTACCTCCTCGTCATCAATCGCCGAAAGCGCGAGGCTGACTTCTCTCAGGGCCCCGTTGCCGCCCGAACGAAGCTGCTCACCGAAAGCGGTAATGACCTTACTCATCTTTTCTTTGTCATAGGGAGCAATATTCAGTTCAAAACTGACAACTATGGGCACCTCAGGATTGTTTGAAGAGCGTGAACGGTCATTTAATGTGCGTTTGCAGGTCACGGTATAAACTCCGGGCTTTTCAAACGCACACCAATGGTCAAGATACAGTCTTTCGGCGTAGATATCTCCAGATTCAAGATTTATATTATTCCCCCGACCACCAAAGTTGTCGTATGAGTACGGGTCTTTCACCAGCTGACCCTTTACATCTACGGCGGTGATACGGAAATTGTTATGCCGCACAGACCCACGGTTATCACCGCCGACGAAAAATCTATACGGCTTGTCGCCGATATTCTTGACGTAGAAGGTTATAAAGACCGGCTCACCCGAAATTATCTCTGTTTTGTCCGGAACAAATCCAGCTTCTATACTAACACCATTAGTATCATAGACCTGAAACGTACTAACCATTTCGCCCAGGCCAACCTCATTCTCAATGATTATAGCCGGAATTGGACTCCGCGAACTTTTACGATAGGCCTTAGCACCTTCAACCAGTTGCGCTGCCACCGTCTCATCTCCTATATACTCCATAGCCAGCTCATGCAATTCTTCAAACGCATCAGGCTCTCTGGCATACATAGAAACAATTTGTTGTGTGAGAACCTGGCGGTGTTCAACAAGCGCACGCACCCGGTCAGCGTCTCTTGCCACCGCTACCGTCATATGCGGCAGATGCCCCACACGCACTTTCCTGCTATCATCATAATATGTGAACACGCCGACCCGCTCGGGCCTCTTTGCGGGAAGATCATACCCTAAAGCATCGCTCAGACCTGCAAGGTACACCATCGCTGCTATACGCCTCTGCCGAGCCCATAACTCAGGACTATATTTCTTCGTTTGCCCTTGGTATGCTCCACCTAAGATACTGTAGAGCCGCAGCCGAGCAACATCTTCCTGTTCAAAAGCAAGCGCACACTCAGCGAATTCAGCTAACTCGTGAGCATCGCCGCCTCTTTGCGAAAGCTCGAATGCTTTTTCGTAATAGAAATCAGCCAGCTCACCGGGGCTTAACTTCTTTCCATACTTCTCAAGATACATCGCTGCTACCTGTTCCTCAGAGTATTTCAAACCTGGTTGGCCTCCGACAGCTATTTCCAACCAATCTTGTTCCGTCACACTCTCACCAGCTTCGAGGATTCGAAATTCAGCAACATCACTCACAATACGGATAAGCTTATCCGTTGTTTCGTAAGGCACTTTAGCATTAAACGCCAGACGAATCCGGTGCCGACCCGTTATTAGTTTCAACGCATTACCAGATTGCCTGCTCAGCCACCTGTTATCCAGCGCAAAACCTATGTCACGATATGCTGTATCAGGCCGGAAGACCTTTGGATCATAACCTTTCCTAGTGCTTTCACCATCTCCGGAGTCAACATACCACGTGCCGTCAAATTCCAGTTCGTAGCCCCCGAAACGCACAAGTTCACGCTTACCGCGATGCACCAGGTCGGCCTTGAAGGTAGGTATCTCACCAGCGTTCCAGACCAACTTGTCAACCCACATTGTGAAAACGACACCCTGCTCGCCAACTTGGCTCAATATTGCTATTCCGACTCCCGCCGTGATAAGTATCACCGCTGCGGCGGCAAATTTTGTTATTTTGCTTTTCATAATTCTTCTCCATATTGGAACGGTTGTCATCTTGGCAGCGGGGAAATTGCGTTGTGTGCCTTGTGATTTTAGAATGTCAACGGCCTTTGGATGCTCCTGCCGCCATTTCTCGAAGTTCGGCACAGGTTTGTCGATAGGGGCAGACCTTGAAATAATCTGGTCTAACCACTTGTTCTTTTTTGAAGGTTTCATGGCTAATCCACCTCATTCAACCCCTTTTTGTTTCAGGTACTTTCCCAACTTGCGTCTGGCTCTGAAAAGACGCCCTTTAACCTTCGAGATGCAAATCCCCAAAATCGATGCTATCTGCTCATAGTTCATATCGTTGTAATAACGCAGGATTAGCACTTCTCTGTATGGTGTTGGCAAATTACTTATCGCTTCTCTTACCGCCTTTTCGTGTCCGTCGTCGTTGCTTCGTTCCGAGACTACAAGTGGATCATTTATTAGAACTTCCTTTTTCCTTTGCTTGGCCATCCGACAAGCAACATTTCGGCAGATTGCTGCCAGCCAATTGGCGAATTTCTCCGGCTGTTTAAGTCGTATCAATTCACTGCACGCTACGGCAAATGTCTCTTGCGCAACATCTTCCGCCAGGTTGCTGTCTGCCAGTATGGAATAGGCCAGCCACACCATTGCGGTGTAATAGCGTTCATAAAGCTTACCAAAGCTGTTTACATCGCCATTGCAGGCCGCTTCGACTATTTCCGATTCTGTACTAACGCTCACGTGCCGGCTACCGACTTTAACATTATTTCTTGCTGAATCAGCTTCCATACAACAAGTGTATTTTCAGAGCGGAAAGTTTGCTAAAAAATAAAGATTTTTTGCAATTCGCCTGTTAGAAGCGAGTCTAACGATTTTACCCTGTTTGACTGCGGAAACGCACAAAAAAGTAGCTCTAATGTTTATGTTTTCTCTTTTACTGCCGTAGCCGGTTCAGCTGTCTCGCTGGCAAAAAGGGCAAATTCTTAATTACACGACAGAACCGGAAATTGTTTGCAAAAACACCTCTTGTAGTTATACTTATTAGCTTAACCGACAGCTTGGGTTCCCATTTCGCGGTTTATTGCAGGGGACCCCGTAAGATTGGGTCTCCTTTATTAAGAAAGGATGCGGCAATGGCGGAGAACAAAGATAGCGATTTGCAGAAAATAAAAAAACTCATTGAGATAATGAAACAAAATGAGCTGGTCGAGGTTGAAATAAAGCATGGCGATGACAAAATTTTTTTGAAGCGCTCCCAACCTCAACCCGCAGTCGGCGGGACCGTAACCGGTGCGGGGACGATTGGGCCGGAATCCGGCGCCGCACCTGCCGGCCCCAATGCAACGCCAAGCTCAGCGCCTTTGAGCCAATCTTCCGCCCCGCAGCAAGAGGAGGATTTGGTAGAGATAAAATCACCTATCGTAGGGACTTTCTATGTCACACCGAGCCCTGATTCCGAGCCTTATGCTGAACTCGGCTCGGTGGTTAGGTCGCAGACGGTCGTTTGTATAATCGAGGCAATGAAGGTGATGAACGAAATAAAAGCCGAGACCAGCGGAACAATAGTCGAGATACTGGTGACCAACGGCCAGGCCGTTGAATATGGTCAGGTGCTTTTCAGGGTCAAACCAGACTAATTCGTGGTGCGTCGTGCGTAATACGCAATATGATATACGCAATACGAGATACGAAAAGATGTTTTCAAGAATCCTGATAGCAAACCGTGGTGAAATAGCACTGCGTATTATCCGTGCCTGTCACGAGCTTGGCATTGGGACGGTGGCAGTTTATTCCGAGGCTGATAAAGATGCTCCATACTTGTAGCTTTCTGATGAAGCTGTTTGTATATGTCCCGCCGAGGCGGTGCACTTAGAAGTGAAAATTTTTTCAAGACTTATATAATATGAATCATTGGGTCATCTGCTTTTCTTGCTTAAATGTTTACGTTAAACTGTATTAGTAGTAAGATTTTAATGATACAACGTTTACATTAACGATGGAACCGAAAGGCTATCTTAACGGAAAGAGACTTAGTTTCATTTTTGTTGACGACATACACCAAGAACTTCTTTGGACTTGCTGGATATGATATGATCAATGAAATTGATAGATCCGGTAAAAGTTGAAAATTTAGGAGCGGTATAATGAAGAAAATGATATCAAGAATATTCCCATTTCTCATTTTGGTAGTAGTACTTATAGGGCCCGTTATTTTCGTCTGCTATCTCATTAACTGGGAATGGGCCGACACTAATCGGCCAATGGTTGCCCTTATTGCGCTCGGTGTAAGCTTTGTTTTGGCTTTAGTAGCCAGAAAGAAAGCCCATAGCTACGTTGATTACGGCCTTCTTAGTAGCCATAAGGTGGAAATAGAAGTCCTTGAGCATGCCATAAGAACCAATCCGGATGACGCCAAAGCATACCATGACCTTGGCATTACTTACGGCAAACTTAACCGCCACCAGGAGGCAATAGACGCCCTTAAACAGGCTATAAAAATAAGGCCAAGCGACGCCGAGGTACACTACGATCTTGGCGTTGCTTACGGTCATCTTGACCGTTATCAGGAGGAAATGGAAGCCTATAAGCAGACCATAAGAATAAATCCGGATCACTACAGAGCACATTGTAATCTTGGAGCTGTTTATAATGATAACCTTGGCCGTTATGTGGAGGCAATAGAGGCCTATAAACAGGCCATAAGATTAAAGCCAGATTGTGCCGAGGCATACTACAACATTGGTATTGCTTACGGTCAGCTTAAACATTACCAAGAGGCAATGAAAGCCTTTAAGCAAGTTATAAGAATAAAGCCGTTTGATGCCGATGCGCGCCACAATTTGGCTGTTATCAGGGAAAAATTGAACCTATAGGCGACTTTGGTGGCAGAAACATCACATCCCAGCGGAAGAAACCGGCGAGTATCGAGTATCAAGAATCGAGTATCGAGAATA